>CAIYWO010000427.1 GCA_903929925.1 uncultured beta proteobacterium
AACTTTAAGGAATCAAGCTTAGGGATTACTTAACGCCACAAAAATAGACCTTAAACCAACTTCCAAGCGATCTCGGCGCGTAAGCCGCCGCCTGGGATGTTTTGCATAATCAACTCTCCGTGATGCAACGAAGCGATCCGCTCAACAATTGCTAGCCCCAGACCAGTGCCCTCCTCTCGTACATCGGCGCCCCGTCGAAACCGCTGGGTAATTGTGGGTAGATCCTCCGGCGCAATGCCCGCACCTTGATCTTGGACATACAAACCATATCCTTTCTCATTTCCCCAGCTGCCTGCAGTGATTGTGGTACCAGCAGGACTGTATCGCACAGCATTACCCACCAAATTGCACAACGCCACATTCAACAGCTCTTCGTCGCCTCGTAGGCTGGCTAGGGACGAACATACATCAAGCACTAATGACTGATTCTTCTGATTAAGAATCTCCGCCTCAGCATCCTGAACTTCTAGAAGCAAAGTTCTAATATCAATATTGTCATGGGATAACTGTCGATGATTCTCCGGATCTAAGCGCGCCAACCGCAACATCTGCTCGATCAGACGCTGAGACCGATCTAGTCCTTCCAAGACCTGAGCCATGAATTGCTCGCGTTGCAATGGATCGCTTGTCGCAATCGCCAGCTGCGCATGCAGCTTTGTACCTGCAAGCGGTGTCCTTAATTCATGTGCGGCATTAGAGGTAAATCTTCGCTCGTTTTTTATACTGTCGCTTACGCGCTCGAGCAGACGATTAAATGCATAGATAATTGGACGTAACTCTAAAGGAATGTTCTGATCCGAAACGGGAGAAAGATTCTCCGCCGATCGCGCGGACAAACTCGTTGCAACGCTATCCAGAGGCTTAATCGAGCGGGTCACCGAAACGTACATAAACAGCATCAAAATGGGGAACGCGAAAAACAATGGGATAGCAATGCGTTCTGCTACGTCCAAACCGATTAAATCTCGGCTCGATAGCGGATGAGCAACTTGTAGATGAAACCGCTTATCGGAACTTTTTTTCACGTAGATACGCCACGGCACGTCATCAATCACTTGCACATGAAAACCCGGCTCAGAGAAATTTTCCATAGACACAGCGTTAGCGGACATCAAAATAACAGGTCCTGATTCTTTACTAATTTTGAACGCTAGCTCTTGCTCGTAGGGCAGCCTGTCTTCGATATCAAGTTTTTCGATTAACGCTGTCTTTTGTTGATCAACGTCATTCTCAGTGAACCATCCAGGAGCATGATGCGTTTCTTCGTGGAATATTTGCGCTTCAAGAAGCCTGGCTGACAGCGACAGTTGGCCGTCAAGTAACTCTTCAGCTTCATGTTGCCCTTTGTCATAAGCCAAAAGTACTAAAGCTAGCCACACGACTAGCAATGGAATAAATATTGCAATCAAAAGTTGGCGCCGCAGTGAGCCGCTTACCAGTGCCTCACGCCAACTCATAGAGCACCCATCACATAACCCATTCCACGCACCGTCGTAATCATGGCGCCTCCAAGTTTTTTTCGGAGGTGGTGTATATGTACCTCTACTGCATTACTTTCGACTTCATCCCCCCAGCCATAGAGACTTTGCTCTAAATCGGCACGAGAGCGAATATGATTTTGATGACTAATCAAATCGTGTAACAAGGCATACTCTTTCGCTGACAAGGTGATATTCACACCATCTAATGACACGCGACGTGCGACAGGATCGAGCGATACATTTTTATAGGTCAGTTGAACGGTTCCAGACCCGGCCGCACGGCGTAAGAGCGCACGCATTCGTGCCAGCAATTCTGGCAAATCAAACGGTTTGGTTAAATAATCGTCCGCCCCAGCATCGAGGCCTTCAATTTTGCTCTCTCGGGTGTCACGCGCTGTCAATATTAAGACTGGTATGTTATTGCCCTGTCGACGCAAAGACTGGAGAACTTTAATGCCATCCATGCGCGGTAGGCCTATGTCCAACACACACGCTGCATACTCACCGGTGGTGAGAGCCAACAACGCATCTTTTCCGTCCTGCACCCAGTCTACGGCGTAACCCGTCATCTTGAGCGCTGCTTCAATGCCACTGCCTAGGGAGCGATCATCTTCAGCGATAAGAACCCGCATGATTATTTCCTATTCTTCAAAGCGGGTAGCATTCGGACAAGTGTATTGTCGCGCACGATGTAATGATGAAATAACGCGGCGAGGGCATGCAAGCAAATTAAAAAGTAACCAGCCTGCGCAAGCGTTTCATGAAGATTCTCAAGCCGTTTTCCGAATGCGCGATCCGGTCCAATCAACGCAGGCAAGTCTAAGCCAAAAAAGATAATTGGCTTTCCTTTTGCGCTAAGCATCAGCCAACCAACCACGGGAACGACTACCAAGAAAAGGTAGAGTACATAATGCATGAGCTTGCTAGAAAGGTGCTGCCAGCGCGGCGGCTTAGGCACAATTGCCGGTGTCACCTGTAAGGCGTTATAAGCAATACGTATCGTGACAAGTATCAGAATTGCGATACCTAGCCCAGAATGGAGAGGTTTCAGTGCTTGGCGTAAATCACTGCCTTTAGGAAAAAGGCCTTTGAGTTCAACCGTCGCGTACACGACGATGAGAAGCACGACCATTAGCCAATGCAAGCCGATGCTGATGCTAGAAAAACGACTTGAGTGTTTAACTGGAGCGGCAATTGATGTATTCACGCTAGGTCCGATAAATGAACATTAAGTTGATCTTACATCTTAATGTTCAAACCTTAACGTACGCTTAAAACGATCAGTCCACGCGCGCTCCAGATTCTTTAACCACTTTCGCCCACATGTCGTAGTCCCGCTTCAGGAAATCCGCCATGACCTGAGTTGATCCTCCGAGCACGACAGCGCCCTCACTTTTTAGCTTGGCGGTAAATGCAGACGATGACATTGCCGCGTTAGCTTGCTTGTTGAGCAACTGAATAATTTCGTCAGAGGTGCCTGCCGGTGCGACTAACCCAAACCAGGTGATTGCTTCAAAATTTGGGTATCCCGACTCAGCTACGGTCGGCACGTCCGGCAGCTCAGAAGCTCGCTGCAACGAGGTAACCGCGAGCGCGCGTAATTTGCCAGTGCGAATATGCCCCAATACAGTCGGCACCGAAGACATAAACATATCGACCTGGCCTCCGATCAAGTCATTCAACGCCAAATTGAATCCTTTATAGGGAATATGTTGAAGTTTGAAACCACCGACTTGCTGCATCAGTTCCGAGGCAAGGTGCGCTACCGTTCCGTTACCTGGAGAGGCAGAATTGATCGCGCCGGGGCGTGCCTTAGCATCGGCAATCAGCTGGGTCAGGCTTGTATATTTGGAGTTAGCGGGCACAACGAGGACAACAGATGACGACGCAACCAACACGACGGGTTTTAAGTCTTTGAGCGGATTGTAAGGAAGCTTGCTATACAACGTTGGATTGATTGCCAGGTTACTTGTTTGACCCATCCCGATTGTGTACCCATCAGGGGTCGCCTTTGCAACAGCGTCAATACCCAAGTTACCGCCAGCACCAGGCTTATTGTCAGCGATCAGACTCCATCCGCTGGTTTTACTCATTGCGACACCCAATTCGCGCGAAATCAAATCAGTTCCACCACCAGGCGGAAAAGGGATCACCAAACGGATTGGCTTGCTGGGATAGCTCTGTGCACTAGCCGTTTGCAGTGCAATACTCAAAAGAAGACCGAGCGACAGTATGGTTTTTTTCATGATCATCCCCTAGACTTTCAGTCGTTCGTCTGCGGTAATTAAACCGTAAGAGGCGACGCTCTTTTCATAAACGTCTTTGCGCCAAACTTCCCGCATGGCTTCGTCGTACCATTGCCGCATGCTTGGTAGACCCAGAATGTGCTTGACATACGCTTGCGCTGGCGCGGCAAGCGATAGCCCATAACTTTGAATCCGAAAAATAACTGGTGCAAAGAAGGCATCTACGGCCGTATACGTCTGGCCAGCCAAATACGGGCCACCAAACCGCTGTAACCCATCACAAAACAACGCACTCACTCGCTCAATGTCTGCGCGCAACGCATCGTCAATCTTATTAAGTGTGACGCGTACCCCACAATTCATCTGACACTGCGTTCGCAGGGTCTGAAAACTGGAATGCATCTCTGCTGAAGCACTACGCGCCCAGGCCCGAGCAACGCGATCAGCGGGCCAACAAGCAGGTTCTTTCTCGGCAAGATATTCACAAATTGCGAGGGAATCCCAAACCAATGTTCCGTTGTCATCTAGGCAAGGTACCCTCCCCGTAGGTGAAAACTTCTTAAACGGCGATACGTCGCTATTGTCGGCAAACGGAGTGATAATCTCTTCAAACGCGATCCCCTTCTCACGCAGCAAGACCCAAGGGCGCAAGGACCACGACGAATAGTTTTTGTTTGCAATGTAAAGTTTCATTAGTCACTCACTCTAAGCTTTGACGGGGTCAGGTAAAAAACTTTCTTCGAACACTGTTAGGATTTCCATTTAATCGCTGCCGCGCGACAGGCTCTGGCGTTCCACACGCAAGCAGCTCTCCGTCGCCAGGCTCAAGCAACAAGCGATTATTTTGCACCGCCACGCGTCCTCGACTGATCACGATCGTTGGCCAACCCATGATAGTTCTTCCTTCATAAGGCGTATAGCCTGCCTTGTCATGGAGCATCTCTGCGCGTACGATGCGCTTCACAGTTGGATCCCAAAGGGCCAGATCGGCATCACTTCCTACGGCAATCGCACCTTTGCGCGGAAATAGTCCATATGTTCGAGCGTGATTCGTCGAGCACAGTGCCACGAAGCGTTCGATCGGCATGCGGCCTGTCAAAACGCCCTCAGAAAACAGCAGGGCCATTCTGAGTTCAATGCCCGGCAAACCGTTCGCCATCTCGGTAAAAATAGTTTGCTCTCCACACGGAATCTTGCCGCTTTCATCAAACTTATACGGCGCGTGATCAGATGAGTACAGCTGTAGCGTTCCGTCTAACAAACTGTCCCACACCGCTTTTTGCGAGATAGGATCGCGCGGGGGTGGACTACAGCAATATTTCGCGCCCTCCACACCGGGTAGGTCGAGATCCTCAGCGGTCAGAAAAAGGTATTGCGGGCAACTTTCGGCCAGGATATTGAGACCCAAGGCTTGTGCGCCATGAATGATTCTTAACGGCTCAATACCCGATACATGCACAATCAAAATAGGCACATCAATCAGCGCGGCCAGACTCACTGCTCTGTTAGTGGCTTCTGCTTCAGCGATTGGATCATGCGACACGCCATGAAACTTGGGCGAAGTATGACCAAAGCTTAGCAATTTGCGGGTCAACCAACGAATCATGTCATCGTTTTCAGCATGAATCATCACCAGCGCGCCCTCGGCATCCGCTAACTCTAGAATATCCAAAATTTGTTCGTCTGTGAGTTTTAAGACTTCGTAAGTCATAAAGACTTTAAACGAGGTGATTCCACTGCGAATGGCTGCAGGCAAATGGTTTTTAAGCGTGTCGGGGTTGGGATCCGTAACAATTAAGTGCAGTGCGTAATCAATGAAGGCGCGTTGCTTTGCCAACGCCTTGTAGTCAGCGATCACGGTCGGCAAGTGATCTTTACGGTGCTGGACAGCGAAAGGAATAATCGTCGTTGTGCCACCGAATACCGCGGCACTTGTCGCGCTGAGAAAGTCGTCTGCCACGCGCATGCCCATAGGCGAGCGCTCATCTACATGGCAATGGCTATCAATACCACCTGGTAAAATCCATAAGCCCGTCGCGTCGATGTCGGAGACCGCTGCCGACAACCGATCAGCAATGATGGCGATCTTTCCATCTTTAATACCGATATCCGCGAAATAAGTCGTACTGGCGTCTGATATGCGCCCATTACGTATCGTCAAGTCAAATTCGTTCATCATCAGTCTTGGATGGAAAGGGGTTTTGTAGTCTATATTAAGCCGATACTCACTCGGCATTCCACACAGATCGAGACCATTTTGATCGACATCGACCGATACTCTACGATTGGAGATGCTTTTTTTGAAGCCGTACGAGGCTACGGTTCAAGCGCGCTGCTCGCGGTCCCCAAAAACCCTTCTCGGTCGTATCTTCCTGACGGACTTGAACTCACTTATGCACAAGCTGCAGAACAGGTTCAATACCTGGCCTCCATTTATGCGCAAGCAGGCTACGGTGTGGGACACCGAATAGGCTTAAGTCTAGAAAATCAACCCGAACATATTTTGCACAAGCTTGCCGTCAATAGCCTGGGAGTTTGCTGTGTTCCATTAAATCCGGACTATCGGCCTCAAGAGCTAGCCTACGTTATTGACCACTCACGCGTCGACGCGATCATTGCTCTTCGTGCTCATCGTGAAAATATGCTTTCAGCTATTGCTCTGAACCCAGTCCAGCCGGCGATCGTATGGGTGGATGCGTTTGCACAGGATCTGTCTCCACCCAAAAAACCGAAAGAGAGGATGCTCCCGAGTAGCGACACGCCTGCCAGCATTCTGTATACCTCTGGCACAACCGGAAGACCTAAGGGCTGTGTGCTGTCCCATCGGTATGAGTTGGCAGCCGGAGCTTGGTACGCAAAAATTGGCGGGCTGGCTGATATCCGAGAAAACCAGGAGCGCCTATTCAACCCACTTCCGCTTTATCATGTCAACGCTTCGGTACTCTCCTTCTATTGCATGCTGTTAACCGGCAACTGCCAAATTCAAACAGATCGCTTTCAGCCAACACGTTGGTGGGAAGAAGTTGTGACAAGTCGGGCCACGAT
>CAIYWO010000428.1 GCA_903929925.1 uncultured beta proteobacterium
GGCAGCTGCCGCCATCATTTCCTGGTCGACACACCAATCTGCAAAGGCTTTACGGCGCTGTTCATTCTCTGCTTCGTAGCCCATACTCGTCCAGACATCGGTCGTCACGAGGTGTGCACTCTTGCAGGCTTCGAGGGGGTCACTGAACTCTTTCAGGGTGCCGGCAGAGGCACCCGCAATGCGCTCAGCCTCGAGCCGGTATCCAGCTGGCGCGGATACATTCAAGGTAAACCCAAGGAGCTCGGCTGCTTGCAGCCAGGTGTAGGCCATATTGTTTGCATCGCCAACCCACGCGACTGTTTTGCCGGCGATGCTGCCGCGGTTTTCAATGAAGGTAAAAATGTCAGCCAGAATTTGGCATGGATGAAACTCATTGGTCAAACCATTGATGACGGGCACGCGTGAAGATGCGGCGAAACGCTCAATGCGTGTCTGCTCAAAGGTGCGAATCATGACGATATCAACCATGCGTGAAATGACGCGCGCAGTGTCTTCGATGGGCTCGGAGCGACCCAGCTGCGAATCATTTGTCGTCAGGTGGATGACAGAGCCGCCCATTTGATACATGCCAGCTTCGAAGGACACGCGTGTGCGCGTGCTGGCCTTCTCGAACACCATCGCCAGAGTACGGTCATGCAAGGGGCGATGTGGTTCATAGCGCTTGAACTTATCTTTGATGATCTTGGCGCGTTCGAATACGTGCAAGATTTCATCACGGGAAAAATCATTGAACTGCAAGAAATGCCGCAGCTGCCCAGTTGTAGTGGCGTTAGACATAATGCACTCGATAAGTTTGGCTGTCACCGTTTGTCTGGCCGGTCTTTTGTGTAAGTCCGGCCAGACAAGCGGGTGACGATTACTGCTCGGCGTTAAACGCCTTAATTAGGGGGACGAGAATCTTGACGATTTCGTCAGCTTCGCTCTTGTTGATCAGCAGGGGTGGCAACATGCGAACGACACGGTCACGCGTGACGTTGATCAGCAGTCCGGCTTCGAGCGCACGACCCACTAAAACGCCGCAGGGTTTCTCGAGTTCAATGCCTAGCATAAGACCCTGGCCGCGCACTTCAATCACGCCTGGGGTGCCTTTTAAGGCGTTCTCGAGGCCTGCTTTGAGGTGGGCGCCAACAGTTGCTGCGTTTTCAAGCAGCTTTTCTGATTCAAGTGCGCCTAGTGTGGCCAGGCCAGCGGCGCAAACCAGTGGGCTGCCACCAAAGGTTGTGCCATGACTGCCAGGGCCGAGCACGCCCGCGGCAGGGCCGCGCGCGGCAATGGCACCAATTGGCACGCCACCACCCAAGCCTTTGGCGAGCACAATCACGTCAGGCAGGATGTCTGCCCATTGGTGCGCCAACCATTTGCCTGTACGTCCGATCCCGGACTGCACTTCGTCAATCATCATGAGCCAGCCACGCTCATCGCATAGCTTACGCAAGCCTTTCATGTAGGCAATATCAGATGGGCGGATACCGCCTTCGCCTTGGAGCACTTCAAGCAGTACGGCGACCACACGCGGCTCTTTGTCGCCGGCGCTGCGCACGGCTTCGAGGTCGTTGTATTTGACCTTCACAAAACCTTCGGGGAGAGGGCCAAAGCCAGTGCGTGCCTTTTCGCTGTCTGTCGCAGCCAGAGTGCCCAGAGTGCGACCGTGCCAGGATGACTCCATGGTGATGATAGTCGGCAGATCGTTACCCTTTTTATAGCCGTAGTAACGGGCGAGCTTGATCGCAGCTTCGTTGGCTTCGGCTCCGCTGTTCCCAAACAAAACTTCAGTCGTGTTTGCAATTTCATTGATGCGCTTGGCGAGGGCTTCTTGCTGCGGAACTTGGTAGAGGTTGGACGTGTGAATGACCCGCGCAGCCTGCTCGCTGATTGCAGCGACCAGTTTTGGATGATCGTGACCCAAACAAGACACACCAATGCCAGCCATCGCATCCAGATAGCGTCGGCCATTCGTGTCCCAAAGCCAAACACCTTTACCGTGTGTAAAGGCGACTGGTAGACGGCCGTACGTATTTGAAATGGCTGAACTCATTGTCGTGACTCCTTGGTGAAAATGCCTCCAAAACTGGATTGTCTTGGAAGGTATAAAACATCAATCATATACAATCTAGAACACAGGCTTGTGAATCAGAGGTTTGCGGGCCTTGATTTCGGCGATACGGGTTGTGCATGACATCTGAAGTCCGCTACTTCGTCATTTATGGCGTAACAAACTCTGGTAATACTTTTCGCCCCAGTGACTGGGCTGAACGGTTGGCCGGCGTACTTGCCCCTTATCGTCCACCAGCCACCCTGGGCGGGCATCTTTCTTATTCACCTTACGCCGTACCGAGTACGTTGGACGGCATGCGGTGCGTTGTTGTCGACGAGCGCTTAAGACAACTTGAACCTCTCGCCTGGAAATTTGTGCAAGACTTTGCCACAGATAACCAACTGCAGACCAAACGCGATCTGACAGAAGATCCCCTCAGTCGACACGGCTAGGGGTACTTGCTGTCACACCCAAGCGTTACACGATCTCGGTCAACACCTTTCCGCTGCTCAAAAATGCCTCAATATTGCCGAGCATGCAATCGGTCATTGCGCGTCGGGTTTCATGTGTGGCGCTCGCGACATGCGGCATCAGAACAACGTTATTCATCGTCTTGAGTTGATCTGGAACCTTTGGCTCTTTCTCAAAGACGTCGAGTCCAGCGCCACCGAGAGCGCCTTCAGCCAGAAGACGAACCATCGCTTCTTCGTCGATGACCGTGCCGCGCGCAATATTCACGACAATCCCTTTAGGGCCCAGGGCACGCAATACCTCTTCATTAACCAACCCTTTCGTGCTGGCGCCACCGACAGTCGCGATGATCAGGAAGTCACTCCAGCGGGCTAGCTCGACCAAGGAGTCGATGTAGCGGTAGTCCACGTCTTTGCGAGCACTGCGATTGTGGTAGGCGACTTCCATGTCAAAGCCCAGACCTCGACGCGCAATCGCTTCGCCGATGCGTCCCAGACCGACCACACCAAGTTTTTTACCGCTGACACGGGTGCCGAGGGTCAGGCTGCCGACTTTGTTTTCCCAATGGTTTGCACGTACAAACCGATCACCCCAAGCGATGTTGCGGCAAGCTGCGATCAAGAGGCCCCAAGCCAAATCGGCGACACAATCATTGAGTACATCTGGCGTGTTGCTCACTAGAATCTTGCGCGCGCGCGCTGCATCGATATCGATGGTGTCATAGCCAACCCCCCAGCTGCAGATCGCGCGCAGCTTAGGTAGTGCTGCAATCACCTTTGCATTGCAGCCGTGGTTAGCAGAGGTAGCGATGATTTCGATGTCTTGCGCGTGTTCGCGCAAAAATGCATCTTGATCGGCCGCTTTCCAGTACTGAAGCACGTCGTATTTGCTTGCGATTTCGGCATCGGCCGGTGGGTGGCCTGCATAGGAGCCGATTTGCAGAATGCGAGGTTTTGTCATGAGAGTCGAACCATTGAATCGAGGTGAAATAACAGGGTAGTGTCGCGACAAAAAACAAAACAGCCCAGAAGGGCTGCTTGACTACTAATACACTTCGAGCACTGTTGCGCTCGAGATCTACACAACTACACTGCCGCGCGAACGCAGCACACCTTACTTAGGCGAGCGATTTGATCGCTGCGGACAAGCGGCTCTTATGACGAGCTGCTTTGTTCTTGTGGATGATATTTTTGTCAGCCACGCTGTCGATCACGCTAGTTGCTTTTTGCAACACAGCAGATGCAGCAGCTTTGTCGCCAGACTCGATCGCGGTGCGAACGCGCTTGATAGCGGTACGCAACATCGAGCGCAGGCTCGAGTTATGCTGGTTGCGAACGACGGATTGGCGTGCACGTTTGCGGGCTTGGGCGGTATTTGCCATGAATGATCTGTCTTATTAAGTTGCTGTGGTAAAAGTTGAAGTGGTGAAACTCTCAACTGTAAAGAATCTAAGCCAATAATCATAGCACTAAGTGCCTGAATTGCCAAATCTATTTGGTCTTTTTCTGCCTGAGCAGCCTTATGGGTTGCTTGCTTGTTATGTCGGAGCGCGCCGGAAGTGGTTAGGTCTAATCCCTAAAAGGGCCAAAACTAGTAAATAGACCAGGGCGCTGACTCCTAAAACAGCCGCCAGCATACCGATTCGAAGAAAGGGGGTCGTCTGGAGCGCAAGCCAGTCGATCCGTTGCGCCGCGAACCAAAGCGGTACGGCCATACACAACAAGGCAAAGATTTGTTTAGTTAAAAATACCAGCCAACCGGCGCCTGGTTGGTAAATGCCTCGTCGGCGCAGCCCTACGTAAAGTGCCAAGGCATTGAGACAAGCGCCCAGTCCGATCGCCAGTGCTAAGCCAGCATGTGCAAGCCACGGCACTAAGACCAAGTTAAATAGTTGCGTGCAACACAGGATAACGATGGCAATCTTGACGGGTGTGCGTATGTCTTGCTTGCCATAAAAGCCCGGTGCAAGAATTTTTACGGCTAACAGGCCGATCAAGCCCGCTGAGTAGGCCATCACCGCGGTTCGTGTTTGCATCACGTCAGCGCCGGTGAAGGCACCGTAGTGAAACAGCGTGGCAACCATTGCGTCAGACAGAAGGACCATGCACAACGCCGCGGGTAATCCGAGCACAAGCACCAAGCGCAGGCCCCAATCAAGCAACTGGCTGTATTGTGTTTTATCAGGGTCGGCATTGGCTTTACTTAAGCTCGGTAGCAAGACGGTGCCAAGTGCGACGCCAATTAACGCGGTCGGAAACTCCATCAAGCGGTCAGCGAAAGAGAGCCAGGTGACACTACCGGGTGTGAGCCAAGTCGCAATATTCGTATTGATTAAAAGCGAGATCTGCGCGACCGAGACACCGAGCGTCGCGGGCAACATTTGACGCATGATGCGTCGCACTGTCGGGTCCTTGAACGCGGGGCCGATCGGACTGAGCAAGCGTGGTCTGAGTTGTAGGCGCGAGAGCGCCCACCACTGCACGCCAAACTGCGCGATGCCCCCGATCATGACACCGACCGCAAGTGCATAGATGGGTTGTGACAGGTAACTGGCGAGCAAAAAGCTGCTGCCAATCACAGAGAGGTTTAGAAGCACCGGCGTGAATGCCGGTACAGCGAACTTACGCCAAGTGTTGAGTACGCCGGAGGCAAAGGCGACGAGCGACATGCAGATGATGTAGGGGAACATCAGTCGTGTCATCCAGACTGCTGCGTCAAACTCAGCCGCGCGTGCTGGATTGGTGAGCCCGCTTGCCATCGCCATGACAACCCAAGGTGCGCCGAGGACGCCAATCACTGTAATGAGTGAGAGGACTAGAAATAATGTGAGAGCAACGCGATCTAGCAGGGCGCGCACCGCCTCCGGTTGATCTGCGTGTTCGGTACGAACTTGCCCCAAGATGGGCACGAAGGCTTGAGCGAACGCACCCTCTGCAAAGAGTCTGCGCAAGAGGTTAGGGATGCGAAAAGCAACCCAAAATGCATCAGTGAGTGCGCCCGCGCCAAATGTCCGCGCAATGATGATGTCGCGCGCCAAACCTGTGATCCGTGAAAGCAGCGTGAAGCTGCTGACGGTGGCTGCGGCGCGCAGCAGACTCATTTAGGTGCGAGGCGAATGGCACCGTCGAGACGAATGGTTTCGCCGTTGAGCATCTCGTTGGTGACGATTTGATGGACCAGCTTTGCGTAGTCTTCTGGACGTCCGAGTCGTGAGGGGAACGGGATGCTTGCCGCCAGCGAGTCTTGTACGGCCTGCGGCATACCAAAAATCATTGGTGTACCGAAAATACCTGGGGCAATGGTGCAACAGCGGATTCCCAAGGGAGCCAGATCTCGCGCGATGGGCAAGGTCATACCAACAACGCCAGCTTTGGATGCAGAGTAGGCTGCCTGGCCGATTTGACCATCGTACGCAGCAACGGACGCTGTGTTAATCAACACGCCGCGTTCGCCCGTTGGCTCCGGATCATTTTTGCTCATGGCATCGCTTGCAACACGAATCATGTTGAAGCTTCCGATCAGGTTAATGCTGATCACTTTTTGAAACATATCAAGCGGATGGGCACCGTTTTTACCGACGGTCCTTGCCGCAGGCGCAATGCCAGCGCAGTTCACCAGCCCGAACAGTTTGCCCAGCTCTAGCGCCGCAGCGACTGCTGCTTGTGCATCTTTTTCTTGGGTGACATCACAGTGGATGTAACGCTGGCCCAGTTCAGTTGCGAGCGCTTGGCCTGCTTCGTCTTGGACGTCGGCTAATAAAACGCGTGCGCCCTGTTGGGTGAGCATTCTGGCCGTGCCCGCGCCTAACCCTGAGGCGCCACCAGTGACGATAAAGACTTTATTTTTGATTTCCATATGTTTTGCTGGAGCCTTGGCGTTACGCGAGTGCTTTGAAAATTTTATTTTTGATGTCGTCCACAGAGCCTACGCCCTCAACCTTGCGGTAGCGAGGTGCTTTGGTGTCAGTGGATGCCCAAGCTGAGTAATAGTCGACGAGCGGACGTGTTTGATCGCGATAGACTTGCAGGCGATGACGCACAGTTTGCTCTTTGTCATCGTCACGTTGTACGAGAGGTTCACCCGTCAGATCATCTTTTTCTGCGACTTTGGGTGGGTTAAAGCGTACGTGGTAACTGCGACCGCTGGCGGGGTGGACGCGTCGCCCACTCATGCGCTCGATGATGTCTTCTTCAGGAACAGCGATCTCTACGACGAAATCGAGCGAGACGTTTGCGTGCTTGAGTGCATCGGCTTGCGGGATGGTGCGCGGAAAGCCATCAAACAGATAACCCGATTGACAGTCTGCTTGCTGCAATCTGTCTTTGACCAGACCAATGATGATGTCGTCAGAGACAAGGCCACCGGAATCCATGATTTTTTTTGCAGCGACGCCCAAAGGAGTGCCAGCCTTGACAGCGGCGCGCAACATATCGCCTGTCGAGATTTGTGGAATACCGAAGTGTTCAGTAATAAACGCCGCTTGCGTACCTTTGCCGGCGCCTGGGGGTCCAAGCAGGATAAGACGCATGTGAACTCCTGAAGCATTAAATAATGAGGACGGTTGATATTATGCCGCATTGCAGCAGGGGGTGCAGAGGGTTGCTCTAAGCGCTTACCCTGAGGGAGTGTGGCGTTGCTCCACGATTCGTCGCACGCGCTCCAGGTCGGGAGGGGTGTCGACACCGGCACCTGGGTGGCTGTCCAGCGGTAAAACTGCGATTGCGTAGCCGTGCTCCATCGCGCGCAACTGCTCTAGGGACTCGATTTGTTCAAGTGTGCCGGGTGCGAGTGTCGGGAATACTTTAAGAAAACTGACTCGCAAAGCGTACAGACCGATATGGTGTTTGGCAGGGAGATTGGGCGCCAGGATGCGGGCACCCGTGGCAAGCGCGTCACGGTGCCAAGGAATAGGCGCACGGGAAAAATACAAGGCACGACCCTGACGGTCGCAAACGACCTTCACCACATTTGGGTTAAACAACGCGTCGGCATCGGCAATCGGGGCCGCACACGTTGCGATAGCTGCTGTGCTGTCCGAGGCTAATAATGCCGCGACTTGATCGATGTGTGCTGGGTCGATTAAGGGCTCGTCTCCCTGGACGTTGACGACAATTGCATCGTCGGCAAGTGAGAGGGTGGCCGCAGCCTCTGCAAGACGATCAGTGCCCGAGGGGTGCGCCTCTTGGGTCATGAGGCATTCGATGTCGTGGGCTCTGCAAGCTTGAGCGATCGCAGGATGGTCTGTTGCGACGACGACGCGCGTTGCCTGTGATTGTGCCGCTTGCTCGGCCACGCGAATGATCATCGGTTTGCCAGCGATATCCGCCAGCATTTTTCCCGGAAGTCTGCTTGAAGCGTATCGCGCGGGAATAATGACGGTAAAGGCGTGCATGAAAATGGCTTCGCGCTTAGGCGGGGAAGTCAGGTTCTTGCGCAGACAGCGTGCGTGCTTGAGCCTCAAGCATGACGGGCACGCCATCTCGAACCGGATATGCAAGCCGATCTACGCGACAGACCAGTTCTGTATGGTCTGAGTTTGGATATAGGCGTCCCTTGCAGAGAGGGCACACGAGGAGATCAAGTAAGCGAGTTTGCATGATGGTATTGTAAACACTCAGGGTAGTGCTGTCTGTATCTGCGAGAGACGCTCGTCTAGCCAGGCATCGAAATGCGGCTCGGAGAAGGTAAGGTGTACTTGAGCGACCCAGATTTTGCGATCGGACAGTGCATTGCACTTAACGGCATCCTTGGACGTGATGATGACAATATCTGCCTCGGGCGCGTGCAGCGTTGCTGCGTTAAACAGGTGGTGGTCGGGTAGCGCTGTCGTGAAGGCAACCCGTAAGCCGAGTGCACGCAGATCAGAAAAAAAGCGCTCAGGTACACCGATGCCTGCATAGGCGGCAAGTGTCTGGTTTGCGCAGCGTGCAACGAACTCGTCTGGGCTGAGCTGCTGCTCGCCTATTAGCTGCTTGAAACCCGTGATGTGCATTGTCGCTGTGAACTCTTTTGGGGCAAGGCCACTGCTTGGAGTGGCGCGCTCGGTTTGCGCGCTTCGCGTAATCAGCGCATCGATTGAGCGCAGTCTTGAGGGTGGATCGCGCAGCGGTCCTGCGGGCAATAACCACCCATTTCCCACGCCACGCATATCTTGAACCACAAGTTCGACATCGCGCATGAGCGTTGCATGCTGCAGTCCATCATCGGACACAATGACATCGGTTTGAGGGTAGTGCTTCAACAGGGCTTGCCAGGCGAGACGACGGTTGGGGTGTACCGACACTGGCACGCCAGCCTCTTGCGCAATGAGTGCGGGCTCGTCGCCAAAGCGGGCCGCATCTAGGACTCCACAACCCGTCAATGCGGCGGGTCCGGCTTGGACGCCATAGCCGCGACTAATGACGCCAGGATGCCAGCCTTTCGCGCGAAGCAGTGCAAGCAGGGCGATGACGACAGGTGTTTTGCCCGTGCCACCGATGTAAATATTGCCCACAACGATGACGGGGACAGGGGGGCGCGCAGCGTGCGCGGCGATCGATCGTAAAACCAGACGACGCACGGCGAGGATAACGAATGTCACCAAGGAAAAAGGTGCCATCAGCCACGCCCAGATGCCCTTGCGTTGCCACTGGTGTTGTAGCCAGCGGACAAGACGCAAGCGTGGGGTAAGCCTAGTCAATCGCGCGCCTGCGTCGCAAAGTGCACGCGGCCGATGCCGGCCTCGCGCGAGGCTTGCATCGCAAAAACCACGAACTGATGGGCAGCAAGGCTGTCGGCTCTAATCAGAACAACTGGCTGATCAACTCGCTGTCCAGCTTGCTTGAGTGCTGCGACGAGTTCGTTGCTAGCGACGAGCTGACCCGCTACGGCGAAGCGCCCATCTTGGGAGATGGCAAGGTCAATGGGCATTGTGTCACTAGCCTCTGCATTGGCTTGTGGCAAGTTGATCTTTAACGCTTGTTGCCGCGTGAAGGTTGTTGTAGCGGCTAAAAAAATCAACATCACCAACAACACATCAATCAGTGGAATGAGATTGATATCTGGACCGTCGTCGCTAAGGTTGGCTTTGCGAAAGTTCATGGAAATCGCGTCCTAGCGCAGGCTCGCCGCTACGCGACGGGCTGACTGCTCCATCTGATTGAGCACCGCCTGGACACGCGATTTGAAGTGCCGATGCGCAATGACCGCCGGGATCGCAATCAAAATACCGAAGCCCGTGTTGTATAGCGCAATGGAGATGCCACGCGCTAACTCGGTGGGATCTGAGCCATCTGGCCGATAGGCTGCGAAGATTTCGATCATGCCAACAACTGTGCCGAAGAGGCCAAGCAGGGGTGCAATCGTGGCGACTGTTGCCAGAGCACCAAGGTAGCGCTCTAGCTGAAAGGCTACATCCCCGCCTGCATCTTCGACGACTGCGCGAAGTTCGCTTGCGGGGAGGTGTCGATGGCTGAGCAGCTCGGCGAGGATTTGACCTAAGGGAGATGATTTGCGAAGTTTTTCAATTGCTTCGGGTTGATCGGCTTGGGCGCGAACCATTTGTAAGACTTGATTTGTGAGTTCTGGCGGCGCAATGCGTCGGCTTTGGAGGCTGAGTGACCGCTCGATGACGATCGCCAACCCAGCGATCGAAACTAGGATTAGTAGCCAGATTGGCCAACCTGCTTGAATAACGATTGAATGCAAAACTTACCTCGTGGGAGGGGTGATAAATCTATCCACAGAAGTTGTGGATAATTATGTGCGTATCTTCGGAAATGACGGAAAACGTTGGGTTTCCCTTCGTTGCTCAAAAAATGAGCAATTTTTGGGGTGTATGTAATTAGTTCAATTAATTCAATTGGTTATGCTGAAATTGTAATTGAGTTTGGTACGTGTTGCTAGTTTTTATTATGTCACAATGACTTAATTCAATTTTATTGCGTTTGTGGACATATCCCCCTTCAAGAACCCCATGAATAAAGAATTTCAGACCGAAAACCTAGGCCAGACGCGGGATATTCTGTCAGTTAGCGAGTTAAATCGCGCTGTTTCACGTTTGCTCGAGCAAAGCTTCGATGTCAGTTGGGTGCGCGGTGAGATTTCCAACTTCACACCAGCGGCTTCGGGGCATTGGTACTTCACACTTAAGGATGATGCGGCCTCCGTTCGAGCTGTCATGTTCAGGGGACGTGCCTCTGCGGTGGGTTTTTCGCCCAGGTCGGGCGATTCAGTCGAAATTCGTGGGCGTGTCACGCTTTATGAAGCGCGCGGTGAGTACCAGATACAGGTCGATCAGATGCGGCGGGCCGGCTTGGGTTCACTGTTCGAGGCCTTTGTCGCGTTAAAAGCCAAGCTCGAGGCCGAGGGCTTATTTGATCCAGAGCAAAAACGGCCGCTTCCTCTTTATCCGCGTGCTGTGGGAGTCGTCACCTCCCTAGCGGCCGCGGCCTTGCGGGATGTCTTGACCGCTTTGGCTCGCCGTGCACCGCACCTGTCGGTTGTGATCTACCCAGCAGCTGTGCAAGGGGCGGATGCCGCCTTGCAATTGCGACAGGCCTTGGCACAGGCTAACGACCGCCAAGAGGTTGATGTTGTCTTGTTGGTGCGTGGCGGAGGCAGCATCGAGGACTTGTGGAGCTTTAACGACGAAGGGCTCGCCCGAGACATCGCGTCCAGCCTGTTGCCGGTCGTGTCTGGCGTTGGACATGAGACCGACTTCACGATCGCAGACTTTGTAGCGGATGTCCGGGCGCCAACTCCTACAGCGGCTGCAGAGCTTGTTTGTGTAACGCGCGCCTCCTTATTGGCCGGCATCGAGAGTTTGTCGAGTCAACTGAATCGTGAAATGCAGCGCAAACTTGAACGTCTGGCACAACGACTCGACCGCGCTGCGTCGGGTGTGGTCTCGCCCGGCGAGCGCTTGTTGCATCAGACTGAACGCTTGAGCGGACTAAAGTTTCGTTTGCAGGCTGCCTGGCAACAATCGACGCAGCGTAGGCAAGCGTCGGCTAGCCGAGCTCAGGATCGTTTACAGATGCAGTTACCTGATTTGGCACTGCCTCTCGCGAGGCTTGCACGTGCGTCACGCGCCATGATTGCAGCGCAGCAGCGCCAAGGTCTGAGTCGTGCCGCAAAGTTAGCGGGTGTTCAGGCGCAGTTACGGGCGCTGAGTCCTTCCCACACGCTGGCGCGAGGATATGCGATTGTGCGCACAGGGCAGGGCGCTATTGTGCGTCGGGCCGACAGTCTCAAGGTCGGGGCACAGCTTGATGTGACGCTGTCTGAAGGCGGCCTTGCCGTGCAAATTGAAAGCATCCGTAAAGGTGAGGCCTAAGAGTGACTGACTCTTAACCCTTGGCGCATTATGGGATGTGCACCGCATCATGTGACGTCCGATACAATATGATCAGCCTGTTCGTTTTACCTACCTTCAAGAGGATTTGCAGCAATGGCCCATACACTCCCACCTTTGCCTTATGCCATGGATGCCTTGGCACCGATCATTTCGAAAGAAACACTCGAGTTCCATTACGGCAAACACCATCAGACGTACGTTACAAACCTGAATAATTTGATTCCTGGCACCGAGTTTGAATCGGCTTCGCTCGAAGAAATCGTGAAGAAATCCTCCGGTGGCGTGTTTAACAACGCTGCTCAGATCTGGAACCACACGTTCTACTGGAACAGCATGGCGCCTAATGCTGGCGGAGAGCCAACAGGCAAGCTTGCTGATGCGATCAACGCCAAGTGGGGCAGCGTCGCTGCTTTCAAAGAGGCCTTTAACAAGTCTGCCGCTGGTAACTTCGGTTCCGGTTGGACATGGCTCGTTAAGAAGCCTGATGGCTCGGTGGATATCGTGAACACCAGCAATGCAGCAACGCCTTTAACAACAGCTGATGTACCTTTGTTGACCTGTGACGTTTGGGAACACGCCTACTACATCGATTTCCGTAACGCACGTCCAAAGTATCTCGAGAGCTTTTGGAATCTCGTGAACTGGTCGTTCGCGGCTAAGAATTTCGGCTAAGCGTTCTCTGTACCAAAGATGCCGGCCTTGTGCCGGCATTTTTTTTGTCCGATGCGCTAAGATTCCTCTATCGAAAATTCTTACAACAAAGGGGAACCCGTCATGGCAATCGATGCTTTTATTTGTGATGCTATCCGCACACCATTTGGTCGCTATGGTGGCGCTTTAGCGTCCGTACGTCCAGATGATTTGCTTTCGATTGCGATACGCGAACTCGCCGTGCGCAACGCAAAGGTTGATTGGACCAAACTCGATGACGCGCTGATGGGCTGCGCGAACCAAGCTGGTGAGGACAA
>CAIYWO010000429.1 GCA_903929925.1 uncultured beta proteobacterium
AAACTTCGGTTGGATGCTGATGTACTTGCTGCACTACGAGCAAGTGGTGAGGGATGGCAAACACGCATCAATGACGCGTTGCGTGCATCACTAAAATTAGCTGGTCAGCTAAAAACGGAAACGCAAGATACTCTTTAACGCTTAAACCACCAGACGGCGACACCGCCCACCACACCGGCCACTACCGGCCACAGCCAACCGAAGATCTTCGCTCTCTTGGTCTTTGCTACATCACTCTCTGTAGAGGCCCCCTCTTCTGGTGCGTTCGAGGACTGTGTGGGTGCAGACTCGGGGTATTTTTCTTGCAGAGCCAACTCAAAGCGTTTGAAGAAGTCTTCTGCCAAGGACTTGGCCACGCCATCAATCAAGCGTTGTCCAAGCTGGGCGATCTTGCCGCCGACTTTTGAGTGTACGGTATAGCGCAACTCACAACCCTGCGCGTTGGCTACGAGTTCTACTTTGGATTCGCCTTGACCAAACCCTGCAACACCACCCTGCGCTTCAAACTGCAAGGCATAGGAGTTGGGCGCTTGAATATCGGCCAGTGTGACTTTGCCGTTGAATTTCGCAGCAACAGGACCAATCTTGACAGCAACGAGGACGGCATATTGATTTTCCGCAGTCAGTTCAAACTTTTCACAACCGGGGATACACGCCTTTAAGATCGTGGCGTCGTTGAGTGCGTCCCAAGCTTGTTGTTGTGAAACACCGAGCTGACGATTACCTTGCATATCCATAAGATTCTCTCGTATCTATATTTACTGTTTAACTAACTCTGCCAAGGACTGCGCTAAATCTTCTAAGTGCGCCAAGTCATGAATCGCAAGCATTCTATCTGCATATTTCTGCAATACGCTTGCACCACCTGCACTTGGGGCATAGTGCTCAAACCGCAGCAAAGGGTTTAACCATAACAGACTTCGACAGTTACGCTTCAACCAAGCGAGCTCTTGCGCTAAGGCACTTGGCTCTCCGGTATCGAGGCCGTCGGTGATTAACAGCACGACGGTCCGGCGGCCGATCAGCTGCCGGTGCTGGGTTAAACGCAACTGTTCAAGCGAATGCCCAATCTGTGTGCCACCCGCAAAATCCTGAATGAGTTCATTCGCAGTCGACAGCATCTCATCAGAATCTGCATGCCGAAAAGCGCTGTTTAAGTCGGTCAACTGATTTCCAAAGGCATAGACTGACCTAGCTAAGCCGCGTGTACTCTGATGTAAAAAGGCAAGCATCAACCGGGCATAGCGCTCCATCGAGCCTGACACATCAATCAAGATTAATACCGGCAACGCTTGAGTGCGCCGAGCCAAATAAGATAAGGACAATAGCTCCCCATCTAAACGGGCAGACTCTCTTAGCATATGCGCCCAATCTACCCTTGCACCAGAACGACTGCGTTGTGTTCGACGTGCAGGTACGCGCGGCCAGGGTAAAGGGATCTCACAAGCAAGTCTCTGCACTAGTTTGAATTCACTCGCACTCAAACTTTCAAAGTCAGCGTGGCGCAGGCGCACTTGATCGCTCGCCGTCATGGCCGCATCAAAGTCAACGGAGTCCTCTTCTACACGCGCCCGTGAATTGTTTGAGGTGATCGCAGCTAAGGCCTCTTGCGTGCGCGCACGACGTTTGGGTGAAGGTGCCGCTTCAGTGGTCTTAGGCAACATTTGGGCCAATAGCTGTTGTGTAAGCTCCGGATTCCGGAAATACGCCTCAAACAACTGCTCAAAGACCTCTAAGTCTTGCTGCCTACACACCATAGTGGCTTCCAGAGCCGCCCGAAAACCTTCCTTATCGTCAAGCCCGATCAATAAAGCAGATTCAAGCGCAACGCTCATCCGTTCGCTATCCATCGGGAAGCCGGCTCGCCGCAACGTACGTGCAAAGCCGACGATGTTGTCGGCCATTTTTCCTACGCGGGCATCACCAAGTTGCATACAAAAGCGCTAAGCGTCAGGAGCCGGCGCAAGTAATGCTTCAAGCATCGGCTCAAGCGCAGCGAGATCCTCACGTTGTTTGAATAAGATTCCAACTGTGCTTTGAACTACCTCTGGATCAAGCTGCAAGGTATTGAGTGCAACCAAGGCCTTCGCCCACTCCACGCTTTCAGCGATACCAGGTGAACGGCTCAAGGCATTCGCAAAAGGCGCAGAACGCAAACGTTCTACAAAACTTGCGACTTGTTGTGCCAGGGCTTCACTCGCTTGGGGCACGCTCTGACGAACAATCGACAGCTCGCGTTCGCGATCGGGGTAATCCATCCAGTGATACAAACAACGCCGTTTGACTGCATCGTTCAAATCACGGGTTCGGTTACTTGTCAGGATCGTGACCGGTGGGATCTGTGCACGCACCGTACCGAGTTCTGGAATGCTGACCTGGTACTCGCCCAAGTACTCCAATAAAAAGGCCTCAAACGGCGCATCCGCACGATCGACTTCATCAATCAACAGCACCGCGCCCGGTGCAGGTGTCTGCAAGGCCTGCAACATCGGGCGACGTAACAGATACTTCTCTTGATAAATCGCGTGTTCGAGTTGCTCGGGCGTAGCATGATCTTGCTGAGCACGCATATGCATCAATTGTGCTGCGTGATTCCATTCGTATAAGGCTTCGCGTTGCTCCATGCCGTCATAGCACTGCAAGCGCACCAGTGGGCGTTGCAACACCTTGGACAACGCTTTTGCGAGCTCTGTTTTACCGACACCAGGCTCGCCTTCCAACAACAAGGGGCGTTGTAGGGTCAGGCTTAAATAGACAGCAGTCGCCAAGCGTCGTTCGGCCAAGTAACCAACTGAAGCAAGCGCTTCAGTCAACGCTTGTACCGAACCGACGCTTTGTTGCGACACGTTAGGCGAGTGCTTGCTGGACGGCAACACGCGTCTGGACTTTGATGAGCTGGGCGCGATAGCTTGCTGAAGCATGAATATCGCTATTTAGCTCAGCGTCATCCACCGCGACACCCGCAACCGCCTCAGGTGCAAAGTTCTTGGTCAACGCAGCCTCAAGGCCAGCATGACGAAACACTCCGCTTGAGGCGCCGGTGATCGCCACACGCACACCTTGTGCTGTATCAGCCACAAACACGCCTACCATCGCAAACCGCGAGGCCGCTTGTTTGAACTTTGCATACGCCGCACGCTTAGGGATGGGGAAGCTCACCGCCGTGATGAGTTCTCCGGGATTCAACGCTGTGGCGTACATCCCTTGAAAGAAGTCTTGCGCGCTGATCTTGCGGGCATCGGTATGAACTGTTGCGCCTAAAGCCAGCAAGGCACTTGGGTAACACGCGGCAGGGTCGTTGTTCGCGACTGAACCGCCCATCGTTCCCATTGCACGTACTTGTCGATCGCCAATGCCGCCCGCCAAAGCCGCAAGAGCTGGAAGGTGTTGCTTCACCAAGGCGTTGTTCTCGACATCGCAATGTTTGGTCATCGCGCCAATCACCAGTTGATCGCCCTCTTTGCGCACACCCACAAGTTCTGGTATCAAGCGCAAGTCAACGAGTTGCTCTGGTTGCATTAGGCGCTGCTTCATTGAGGCCAATAGCGTTTGGCCACCAGCCAAGGCTTGCCCACCAGCTTGCACTAGCTTGCCTGCTTCGGCCAGAGTTTTCGGATGCTCATAGTTGAATGCATACATGTCCAATTCCTCCTTAGGCTTTCACAGCTTGAATGGCTTGCCACACGCGGTGCGGGGTCGCAGG
>CAIYWO010000430.1 GCA_903929925.1 uncultured beta proteobacterium
CGCCACCACTTGAGACTCCTTTCGGCGAGCTCGCAAAAGTCTTATCCCTTGCAGAGCACCCTAACGTTGCGATCAAAATTACCGGCGCGTGTACGCTCTCGCAAAAAGCCTATCCCTACCCCGATATTTGGGATCCGCTCGCGCGTATTTTTGATGCTTACAGCCTTGAGCGCTGCATGTGGGGCACCGACTGGACCCGTGCGGTTAAGGTGTTGACGTACAAGCAAGGAGTCGATTCCTTCAAGCTTACAGACCGGTTGTCCGCGAGTGAGCGCGAAGCCCTCATGGGCGGCTCTTTACAAAAAATCTATCGGTGTAATTTTGAAAGCTGACACACCGCACGAAGCGCTGTATGAATAACAAGGGTGAGTCAATGAATACAAAACCTCAAGGTTTTGATCTCCTGATTAAAGATGCGATCTTTATCACAGCCGACCCAAAAGAGCCGCTGATTAGAGATGGCTATCTGGGGGTAACTGACGGAAAAATTACTTACCTCAGTCGCACAGCGCCAGCGAGCTACAACGCTACGACAACCCTCAGCCTTCTCGGCCACTTCGTCACACCAGGATTTGTAAATCCTCATGCACACTCGATCCTATCGATGGTGCGCGGAGTTGCCTCTGACCTCGGTTTTGCGCCCTCCTACACTCCCGGCATACCCAAAGGAACTCAGGTTAATCCCGAGCAAGCTCGGGCTCTCGCGCAACTTGGCGCACTTGAGGCATTGCTTTTTGGATCCACGGTACTCGGCGACAATTTTGTGCACGCGGATATCGCGGCTCAAGCAATGTCGGAACTTGGCATGCGTCTGTGCCCGAGTTGGCGTATTCATGACGTAGATTTTGCAAAAGTCGCGCACGGCGAATGGCATCATGACCCTGCGATCGGGGCGCGTACCTTGACTGCCGGTATGGCACTGTATGAAACCTGGAAGAAAAACCCCCTTGTCACGGTAAATCTCGCGGCACACGCTGTTGATACTTGCTCAGAAAGCTTCTTGAAGGAAGTGGCGGAACTATCTGCCAAGCACAATCTCGTTGTAAGTACACACCTGGGACAGAGCAAAGTCGAGGTTCAGCGTGTAAAAGAACGGACGGGCTATACGTCGACAGAGGTGCTAGCAGACACTGGACTACTCAATGAAAGACTGATGTGCGGACATTGCATCTATGTGTCCGATACAGACATCGAAAAAATGGCGAAGTCCGGCGCCCACGTCGTGCATATTCCAAAACCCAATGCCACATCTGGCCGTTTGGCACCGACACCGAAGCTAAAGGCGGCAGGGATCAATATTTGCTTAGCGACCGATACCCAGCACGCGGACATGGTCGAGTTAATGCGCTGGGCACTTATTACAGCCCGTGTGCAGGAAGGCGGCGTCAATGACGCCTGGCAACCACAACACGTTTTTCACATGGCAACGATGGGCGGCGCCAAGGCACTCGGGATGCAAGACACACTCGGGTCGCTTACTGTCGGCAAAGCAGCTGATTTTGTCGCCTTTAATGCAAATCGCCCCCACCTCACACCACATGTCAACCCAGTTGGAAATCTCGTGCATACCGGGCAAGGCCGTGATGTCACGCACGTCGTCGTCGCAGGCGAGTTTGTTGTGCGCGATGGCATGCCAACCCGTGTGGACATGGATCAAATCGTACGAAATGCCGAGAAGGCATCGAGAGAGCTTTGGGGCGCAGAAGGCGTGCAATATTGGCTAAACTAAATTAGCAAACTTGGCATGTATCTTGCTTGTGTTTATTGGATCGTTCCCATAACTAAAGAGAGCACCAAATGAAATTGTTTAGCAAAATACTCTGTATCCTCGCGCTAATTGGCGCAACTGCCATTGGCAGTGCACAGGCGCAGTCAACGTCCGCGAAAGACTTTCCTGATCGCTCGGTTAAGTTCATTGTCCCGTTCCCTCCAGGCGGAGCCGCAGACGTATTCGCCCGCCTTGTCGCACAAAAATTGACAGACAAATGGAAACAAACAGTACTGGTTGAAAACAAACCGGGTGCTGGGGGTCGCATTGCGACGCAATTTGTTGCGACTGCCCCGGCGGATGGGTACACCTTTTTGGTGGTCACCGTGGGACACGCCGTCAACCCAAGCCTCTACAACAACTTACCCTACAAGACTGAGCAAGACTTTAAAACCGTGGCGATGCTGGCGGATCTTCCAAGCATGTTGGTGGTCAATAACGAGCTTCCCGTCTCAAACGTTAAGGAGTTAATTGCACTCGCAAAAGCTCAACCCGGGAAACTCACCTATGCATCCTCCGGAAATGCAACGACAAGTCACGTCGCCGCCGCAATGCTCGCGAGCGCTGAGAATGTCGACCTTGTGCACATCCCATACAAAGGCTCCGCCCCCGCCATCACCGACATGATCTCTGGTCGGGTGAATATCATGATCGATCCAATTGCCACGGCACTTCCGCATGTAAAAAGTGGCAAATTAAAAGCGCTTGCTGTCAGCACACCAAAACGCTCTCCTTTGGTACCGGAGCTGCCGACGATTGCCGAGTCCGGCGTACCAGGCTATGACTTTTCGGCATGGTTCTTGTTGCTCGCGCCATCAGGTGTTCCGAACAACCTAATTAGCAAAGTCAACGCAGACATTGCAGAAGCCATGAAAGACCCAGAATTGTTAAAGACCTATGAAACACGTGGCGCACAAGCTGGCTCTGGATCACCAGAATCGCTATCAAAATTTTTAACAAATGAAATCAAGCGCTTTGCCACCTTGGTTGAGAAGACAGGAATGAAAGCAGAATGATCTTTCCGCCACGAGATCTTGTTGGCTATGGTCCAACCCCACCAAAGGTAAATTGGCCGAACAACGCTCGCGTGGCGGTATCTTTCGTACTCAATTTTGAAGAAGGTTCGGAGTACAGCGTAGCGGATGGTGACAACCGCAACGAAGGCGTCTATGAGGTCATCGATAAATTAGACGGCATACCTGACCCCTGCATACAAAGCCACTTTGACTATGGAACCCGCGTAGGCTGGTGGCGCATTATGGATTTACTCGAACGTCACGGCGTGACGTGCACGGTCAGTTCCTGTGGTCGGGCCGTTGAGCGATACCCCGAACTCGCACAAGATGCGATTAAGCGCGGCCACGAGGTTTCTGGACACGGCTGGCGTTGGGAAAGCCATGCCCGCATGACCCCAGAGGAGGAACGAGCTTCTATTGAGCAAACAGTCAAGGCAATAGAGCGCGCAACCGGAGTGCGTCCGGTTGGTTGGCACACACGGTCCGCCACAACCATCCACACACGAAAGCTATTAATTGAGGAGGGAGGCTTTGTCTATGACAGCGATGACTATAGCGATGACCTGCCCCGCTTGGTACAGCACAATGACAAGACCCATGTGATCTTACCCTACGCCTTCGATACAAATGATATGCAGTTTCAACACACGCATCGTTTCGTTCGAGCTCAGGACTTTTCAGGCTATGTCAACGACGCGTTTGATTGGCTTTGGGAAGAAGGCGCGACACATCCAAAAATGATGTCTGTTGGCCTGCATCTCAGGATGCTGGCCAGACCAGCAAGAATGTGGGCCCTTTTGCATATGATCGAGCATATGAAAGAAAAAGGCCAAGTCTGGTTTGCACGTCGTGATCAAATCGCAAAGCATTGGCTGCAGAACTATGCAAAATAATACGATGAGACAAAGTAATGAAAATTTTAAAAATAATTATTTGCTATCCGCTTGTATGGCTTGCTAGTCTTGCCTGCGGTGCACAGAGCTACGCACAAGACCTTCCTAAAGTCATCAAGATGGTGGTGCCCTTTGCGCCAGGCGCTAGCAATGACCTGTTTGCTAGAGCGCTTGCGCAAAAGCTGAGTACAAAACTCGAACTCACCATCATCATCGAAAACAAGCCTGGCGCCGGCGGGGTGATCGGTGCAGACTTTGTTGCGAAGGCTGCACCAGACGGTTCAACATTACTGTTCACCTCGAATGCGCTGACAACCACGGCCGCCGTGCAACGGAAGTTGCCGTACGACCCAGAAAAAGACCTGGCACCGATCGCCATGGTCGCAAATAGTGGACTGATTTTGCTGGTACGCACCGATGGACCGTATAGCGACACAGCGACATTGATCAAAGCGATGCGCGATCCAAAAAATAAAATGACCTATGGCTCTTCGGGTATTGGATCAGTCAACCACGTCAGCACCGAGCTACTCCATTCCATGGCGGGTACGTCCGCCCTGCACCTACCCTACAAAGGCTTAAGCCTCGCGCTCATCGATATGATTGGCGGGCGCGTAGACTTCTTAATTACAACGGTCGCCTCCTCGGGCAGTCAGTTGCGTGCTGGCAAAGTCAAAGCCTTGGGCGTGACTTCGCTCGGTCGCAGTCCATTTAATCCAGAACTGGCTCCCATGGCTGAGGTGGTGCCTGGCTACAGCAGCGAGATTTGGTGGGGCGTTTTTGCGCCCGGTGCAACCCCCAAGGCGATCATTGAGCGTTTGAATACAGAGATTCGACAAGTCACGGCCGAACCTGACATGCAGAAACTTTTTGCTCAAGAAGCTGCGCTGGCCACCAAATTATCTGCCGCTGAGTTTGCGCAACGCATCAAAACAGAAATTACTTTGTGGAAGAAAGTCGTCCAAGAACGCAACATACAACCTGAATAAAAATAGGAGAGACAGCATGCTAACGATGCCGAGCCAACAAGCCTTACCAAACAGACAAGTTTCCAAGTCACCTGCAAATGGTGCACCTCGCTGGCGCACTGATTATTTTGGGACAGTCGGAGGCGGGAAAGTCACGCAGGATCCCCAAGCGTTTTTAATTGAGATGCCAGTCAACGACACGATCTTGCCTCACTTCCATGTCGTAGATCAGTTTCAAGTGTTTGTGTCCGGCGCCGGAAAAGTCGGACGCTCGGATGTATTACTTCCGCTGACCATACACTACGCTGATCGGTTTACTGGATACGGTCCGATTGATGCAGGCCCACAAGGCTACTCCTACTTCACGCTCAGAGCCAACACCGACTCTGGTCCCGTGTACTTGCACCAACCGGGGTACCGAGAAAAACTGCAGCCCTCCAAGAAAAGACACTTCTCTGCTCATGCGGCAATCAGTACCGAAGCGGTACTTGCGAATCGGGACTCAGTCACGTCCGAACGCGTCAATGAAAAAACAACAGAATATACCGATGGCGTGGACGCAAAATTATTTCGCGCAGGCAAAAACATGTCTATTGTTTGCGACGATCCAGCACAAACCGGCGGCCAATACTTCCTAATTGTGAATGGCAGCCTGACTCACGAAGGACAACACCTCGCCAAATGGTCAGTAATGTTTGTTCATCCGACCGATGCCCCACTCTCAGTGCAAAGCGGGCAAGAGGGCTGTGAGCTGCTGATGTTGCAATTTGGGAAACAGTAACCGTCTAGATCAAAGTAACTTGCCTGGATTCATAAGTTGGTTCGGATCCAGCGCACGTTTAATCGCAATCATCAGATCCATTTCAACGGTTGACTTATAGCGTCGCAGTTCATCGCGACGCAATGTCCCCACGCCATGCTCGGCGCTGATGCTGCCATTGAACTGGGTGACCAAGTCGTGGATGCGCTTGTTTAGCTCAGCCGTCTTACTTGCATAGTCCTCGTACTCAACGTCCAAGGGCAGCATGACGTTGTAATGAAGATTGCCATCACCGATATGGCCAAAATTAATAATCGGCAAACCAGGAAAATCCTCATGTACGGCCTGATCGGCCTCTGCAGCGAAACGTGCAAGACTTGAAATCGGAAGCGCGATGTCGTGCTTAACGGCCTTACCTGCTTTTACCTGCGCCATCGATATCCCTTCGCGCAACTTCCACATCGAGATACTTTGTGCCTCACTCATCGCGACGACACAGTCATCGATCAGTGCGTCTTCGATCGCCGCAGCTAAGCCAGCCTGCAACATATCTTGCACACCCGACATATTCGTATCAGCTAATTCGATTAGCGCATAGTAGGGATAGGTCTTTTCTAGTGGAGAAACATGCCCCGGAAGTTGCTGTGTCACAAGCGCCAAGCTTGGACCAGACATCATTTCAAAGGCACTGAGTCGCGGCCCACACTCTGCTTGCAAGCGATTGAGCAACGCCACAACGTTAGTGAGATTTTGCGCACCCACCCAAGCCGTCACACGACCTGCTGGCGCCGCAAACAACTTTAAGACAACGCCTGTAATGATCCCAAGAGAACCCTCTGAACCAATAAACAAATCCTTCAAATCGTAGCCCGTGTTGTCTTTACGCAAGGCACGCAAACCGTTCCATACTCGGCCGTCCGGCAAGACAACTTCAAGGCCAAGCGTCAAATCTCGTGTATTGCCGTAACGCAACACACCAGTCCCA
>CAIYWO010000431.1 GCA_903929925.1 uncultured beta proteobacterium
CTTGGCAGTCGCTGCGCCTAAGCGCTTAGCATTGATGCCCGATGTTCCAACCATGGCCGAAGCAGGCGTTCCAAATTTTGACATTACGTCTTGGAATGGCTTGTTTGCTCCAGCAAAGACGCCACGAGAAATCGTAGACAAGCTTTCAGCTGCCTGCGCGAAGATTGCCGCAATGAAAGACGTGCAGGAGACTTTTGCAGCACAGGCGGCGATTGTTCAATCCAGCACTCCTGAACAATTCAGAGCCTTTGTTGCCGCCGAGATCAAGATGTGGGGGGATGTCGTGCGCTCAACGGGCGCGACCGCAGGATAGATACCGTTCGCTACCGTCAAATCAAGCCAGCAAGACGCGCTAAAGCAACAGTTCGTTCGGCCCGTGTAATCAGCGGGCCGTCAACGAGCTGTCCATCCACGACGAAAGCACCAACGCCTCTGGCAATATTTTCTTTGGCAGCCTGAACAACCCTCAGTGCCTGCTGAATTTGCTGCTCCGAGGGTCGAAACACCGCATTCGCCAAACCCACCTGAGAAGGATGAATGCAACTCTTACCCGCAAATCCCAAACGGCAGGCTGCCTGAGCATCAAGCGTGAACCCGTCAGGATTTGCAATATCCACATAGGCACCGTCATAGGCTTCTACACCCGCTTCAGCAGCAGCCATTTTGACCAAAACTCTGACAACTTGCGTCGCAGAGGGTTCACCAGATTCGACGCCGTAGGGCCCAAACAAGTCTCCAAAGCCGATTTGCAGGCCTACTACACGCGGATCAGCAAGGGCTAACTCTGCCGCGTGCCGCAGTCCCCGGGGTGACTCGATATTGACAAGTATCCCGATTGAACGCGTCAGGCGTCTATCCGCCTCAAGTTTGCCGATACGCGCACTGAGATCGCGAATGGCAGTCACCGACTCGACCATTGGTAAATTAATGATCTGAACTGCAGGGCAAACCACTGCCTCGAGATCTGCTGCGTAGTGCGCGGTCTCCGCTGCGTTAATTCTGACGACAATCGCTTTAGTCGTTTGCGCCTGACTGGTTTTAAAAAAATCAATCAAGGATTGCCGCGCAAAGCCTTTTTGCCCTTCCTCTACGGCATCCTCCAAATCGAAGGAGATCGCATCAGCGGCAGAGGACAACGCTTTCGAAAAAAGTTCAGGCCTCGACGCCGGTACGAAAAGTTTACTTCGCATCATTTATTCGAACGACCCGCTTCAAATCGGCCGCCACGACACGCCGACAAATAGTCCATCACCTCAGCAGTAGGTAAAACATCCGCGAACTGACGGTCCATGTCAAAGAGCGAAATCGCATGTGAAATGGGGATGCGGTCAAATACAGCTTCTTGCGGGACGATGGCGCGATAGTTATAAGAGGCGCAATCAAAAACGGTCGCTCGGACACAATTACTTGTTGCACCGCCGACAACGATGAGCGTATCAACGCCACGGTCAATGAGATAACCTAAAAGTGGTGTTCCGTGAAAACCACTTGGTTTCTTCTTAACAAAGACGAGATCTTGCTCTGTAGGCGCGAGCAGCGGAGAAAGTTCTGCACCCAACGTGCCTGCTAGACACCATTTATCGGACTGCAATAAATCTCTCTTACGCCGATAGACTCCCATGTCGGAGCCGGAGGGATCAATTTCAAAGCGCGTAAAAATACAAGGAACTTCCACTTGCTGGGCAGCCTCAACAATCTGTGCGATATGACGCATTGATTCACGGCCCACCTCACCACAGCTCGATGGCCAGCTCTTTTCATCTTCTGCAGAACCAACCATATAGCGTTGCGCATCAATCACCAACACAGCGGGTTTCTTCCCGAACCCCATTCGGCGACCGAACTTACCGCGCGCAAGTACTGCTCTATCTTCGTCAGTTAAAAATTTTTCCCAAAGCGTACTCATTATCTTTTTGCCTTTAATTCCTGTGCTCTTTGCATATTAGCTAAACGATCCCAGCCGATATCCTTCGATAAGTGATGGGCAACAGACAGTAAACGCGCCTCTGCAAAAGGTCGACCGACTAACTGAGCGCCAACAGGCATGCCCAAGCTGTCAACGCCGATTGGGATGGTCAGAGAGGGAAGCCCTAGATAATTAAATGGACGAACGAGTGGGGTCAGTGCGGTCACCACACCAAACACTCGGCCCGGTGTCTCAACGTCAGCTTCCTCATGTGTTGGAACCGGTATAGGCATGGTTGGGCACACAAGAATATCTAAGTCTCGCATCGTGCCATGCAGAAACTCGTGAAGTATTTTTGCACGCATCTGAAGCGCTTCTAGGTAGCGTACGGCCGGGACGTGCAGACCGGGCTCTGTTCTGGAAAACACCGCTTGCGAGTAGAGTTCACGTCTCTCGCGCATCCATTGACCATGCAACGTCGCAGCTTCCACTTTAGAAAAAATATCGGCCATTGCATAACAGGTTGCAATTTGATCAGAGCGAACGCGATCGACGTGCCCAAATCTTTTTTGAGTGACCTCAATGAACGCCTCAAAAGCGCGGCTAATGTCTGGATGATAAGAAGCGATACCTTCCAAAACCGCCCAACGACTTCCTTGACCTGCGCTTTCGATGAGCGAGATATAGTTGGGCACTGGCGCATCAATACTAGAAGCATCCATAGGATCCCAGCCGGCTAAAACCTGTAGCAAGATCGCACAGTCTTGAGCGGAGCGCGCGATGGGCCCCACACAATCCAACGAGAATGCGCGAGGAAAGCAGCCCGCGCGCGACACGCGACCATACGTACCCTTCATTCCAAACAACCCGTTCATCGAAGCCGGTAACCGGGTTGAACCTCCTGTATCAGAAGCGAGCGCACCATAAATCACCCCAGCACCCACCGCCGCACCAGAACCGCTTGAAGATCCACCCGAAATGCGGTCAGGATCCCAACTGTTACGGCAATCCCCAAAATGCGGGTTCTGTCCGGTCGGCCCTGCCACCATTTCATTCATGTTGAGCGGGCCTAAATCCACTGCGCCAGCTTGATTTAGCCTTTTCAAAGCAGAAGCAGTTCTTTGACCAAGATCCTTGCCTGTCACTTTTGAGCCTACCGTCATGGGTAGACCCTGCCGCTCAAAGCAGTCTTTGTGTGCGAGAGGAATGCCATGCAGAGGTCCGCGCCATTGCCCTGAGGCGGCCTCAAGATCGAGCTGCTTTGCCTGCGCAATCGCACTATCTGCCCAGATATCGATGAAGGCATTCAGCGTTGGCTGAGTCTGCACAGCACGATCAATTGCATGCCGCGTTAACTCTTCAGAACTTAACTCTTTGCGCCTTAAACGCGCGCCAACCTCACTAATTGAAGCTTCGAGAATATCCGAAGGCTGATTTAACGTTAGTTGCATAGTGATCAACCCATTCGATTTGTGTCATCTGCCTCAGCCAAGAGCATCATTGCAAAATCTTGCGGATGATCTCCGCTTTGAATGCGACCTGCGGCACCGCGTCGCACTGCTTCATTCAGCCGTAAAACTTCAGCAGAAATCTGCTTGATATCAGAGCGAGACACAATCTGATGCAAGAGTTCACTGGTCTGTTGCAAAGCCGTCTGAATCGCATCTATGTCGGCCTGTCGCGCACGATCACTCACTTAAAGTCTCCTATCATTATTCGAGCCGTTATCGTTAAGTTGCGAACCTCGGCTACTGCACACCCGCACGCTTCGCGATCGCACGCCAACGCTCTAAATCTTTAACCATCAGTTGCTGAAAAGACTCAGGCGTACCAGTTGCCGGCGAGGCGCCAACCGTCTTGAGGAAATCTGCAAAATCTGGCTCTTTTACGATCTTATTCACTTCTGCATTCATCTTTTGTAGGATCGCAGGCGGAATACCTGCGGGTGCAAACAATCCCCACCAAACGTCCACGTCAAACGGAGTGCCTGTTGCCTCCATCACGGTAGGAATGCTTGGGTAGTCCAGTTCACGTTTGGCTCCGGTGAAGGCAAGCTTTGGCAGACTATCTGCCGCGTTACCTTTTATCGATGCAATGGTCGTAATGATCATGTCAAGGCGCCCTGCTACCAGATCTAACTGGGCCGGCGAGATGCCCTTGTAAGGCACTGCAGTCATTTTGATATCAAAGGTTTCATTAAAGAGCTCAGTCGCCATTTGCGTGCTGTCAC
>CAIYWO010000432.1 GCA_903929925.1 uncultured beta proteobacterium
CCCTGACGATTGGCATGTCCCTCGATCATATGGGTCATCAAATAGTCAGGCGTGCAGGTGATATCGTGCTCGCCCCAAACGATCAAGGTCGGACCGGCGTAGGCATCAAGAGCAGGGCCCAGTAAGCCACGACCTGAGATCCCCCGGCTCCGGAAGCGTGTATTGATACAGGAATAGGTGTGGACTCCAATCGCAAACGGATCTATCTGTTCGTCGGCATAGATCATATGCGCCCATAAATTAAAGCGCATCGCCTCAAGCAACTCGTCGTCGGATAAGGCGCGCTTCCAATTGACAAGTTTGCCACGCTCACGTCTTGGGCCACCATGACCACCGGGACCCATTAGTGCCAGTCGTTTAACTGCTAATCCCTCGGCCGCCACGTTGGCTGAGACAAGTCCGCCAAAAGAAAAACCAGCAAGATTAAAGGAGGTCGTAGGACCTAACAGTTTGCGTATTGATGCAGCGGTCACCTGAACCATGCTCTCAAAATCGTCAAACTCAGGTGCACTAGAGTCCCCGTATCCGGCAAGATCGGCGATATAGAGCGTGAATTTCTTCGAAAGCGCCTCGATATTGCGCGCCCAATGCAGCCAGCTACCGTGACCACCATGAATGAGCAGTAGGGGCTCTCCTTGGCCAAACTGCCGCCACATGACTTGCTGCCCATCTACATCAATTAAATGGCGCTGGCACTTTGCTTCGTATTCAGCCATCCAATCTAGGGTGAGCTGATTGACCGGACTTGTCATCGCAGGAAATCCTCAAACTTTGCAATGCTATTTTCAGTTTGTGCATAGTATCGCAAGGACAACTGCTCAACACCGGCGAAATTGTGTAAATTGAGGGTTGAAACTAACTTCCCTTTAACAAAGGTCAGTCATGATTATCGATTGTCACGGTCATTTCACGACCGCTCCCGCCCAAGTGGCAAAGTTCCGCGCGGATCAAATTGCCGAATTTCAACGCACAGGGAAGGCGCCCACTATGGCACCCCCAGCAGTATCGGATGATGAGATTCGTGCAGGCATCGATAAGAACCAGTTACGCATCATGCGGGAACGCGGCATCGACATGACAATTTTTTCGCCCAAAGCAGTCGCAATGGACCACCATATGGGCGATGAAGATACCAATGTGGTTTGGGCGAGTTTCAATAACGAGCTGATCCACAGGGTGTGCAAGCTCTATCCCGACCATTTTGTTGGTGTGTGCCAATTGCCACAGGCCAGCGGCGTTGCGCCCGGCGCACGGGCTATTGCCGAACTCGAGCGCTGCGTCAATGAATTCGGCTTTATTGGGGCCAACTTAAATCCCGACCCCACTGGCGGACGCTGGAGCGATCCGCCACTGTGGGATAAGAAGTGGTGGTATCCGCTCTACGAGAAAATGGTCGAGCTTGATGTGCCCGCCATGATTCACGTAAGTGGCTCCTGCAACCCGCACTTCAATGCAGTCGCGACACACTACATCAACGGGGATACAACTGCTTTTGTGCAGTTCATGACCTCGGATATTTTTAAAGATTTTCCGACACTCAAGTTCATTATTCCGCATGGCGGCGGCGCAGCCCCCTACCACTGGGGGCGATACCGAGGCATGGCACAAGACATGGGCTTGCCACCACTTGAAGAAAAAGTATTGAACAACGTATTTTTTGATACGTGCGTCTATCACCAGCCAGGCATTGATCTGTTGTTGCGTGTCTTGCCTACCAAGAATATTTTGTTCGCGTCAGAGACAGTCGGTGCCGTGCAAGGAATTGACCCCTTAACCAACTGCTACTACGACGATACGAAGCGCTACATTGATGCGTCGCCATCGGCCGATCTGCAGCAGAAGCAGCAGATGTTTGCGCACAATGCGCTAGGCGTCTATCCTCGTCTGCGCGCTCACCCACGCTGCCAAGGCTGTTAGTTGCGACGCGTCAGTACGTTATGAATCGCTTGGCGAGCAGCGTGTCCTAACTCGGCGCGCGCTGGCGCCTCGCCGCCATCTGGCTCCCAGACCGGTGCCAGAAATTCAACTTCAACCGTGATGCCCGTCGCACCAAGGACTTGCCACAAATTATGTGCAAGCGTTTGCTCCCCAACAAAAGCAGCGAAGTCGCTGCGCCTGCCGTGATGATAAAAAATCAATGCGACGGGCTGTATCGGGGTCTGGGCTTTCCGCGCGGGCTCAAATAAATTGGCATAAAACGGCAGCAAGTCGTAGCCTGGCGAGGTCGTCCCCTCGGGAAACAGGCCGACAGCCTGTGCTGCCAAAAAGCGCTCTTGCATCGCAAGACCGACCTTGTGCACCGCATGGCGTGACGCCCGTTCAATAAAGATCGTGTCAGCACCTGCCACCAGCCACCCCAAGACAGGCCAGCGACGGATTTCACTCTTGGCCACGAACACTGTCGGACGAACAGCGTTCAGTAAAAAAATATCCAGCCAGGACACATGATTCGAAACAAACAGAACGGGACCATGCGTCAGAGGACATCCGCTACATGTCGTTTGAATTCCACACAACATCAGCAGTACGCGAGACCAATGTCGCTTGGTCCATCCGCGCCCTCTCCCGCTAATGAATGGGTGCAGCAAAGTGATCGAGCATAAGCCAAGGACCACCCAAACAGTGAGAGCACTCAGTCTGCAAATGAACCGCAGCAGACTCAACCAGCGACCTCCCAGGCGACCTGCCCACGCACGATTGTGGTTTGTACCCTTCCGGGCAAATCAATACCCAAGAAAGGCGTGTGCTTGCTTTGGCTTAATAGCGACTGACGATTGACCTGCCAATAGGCGTTCGGGTCCACGACACACAAATCGGCTGGTGTACCAACTGCGAGCTGACCCGCACGAGCGACAGCCGGTGAGGATGCTGCCAGCACGCGACCCGGTCCGCTGGTCACGCGCGCCAATGCATCGACAAGTGGCACTTTCGCGTCTTGCGCCCACTTCAGTGTCAAGGACAACAGAAGCTCAAGTCCCGTTGAGCCGGGTTCGGCTTCAGCAAACGGCAGCATCTTGCCTTCATCATCAACCGGGGTGTGATCGGAACAGACCACGTCGATCGTGCCATCGGCCAGTCCTGCGCGAATCGCATCGCGATCACGCTGCCCACGCAACGGCGGATCCAGTCGGAAATTACTGTCGTAATAACCAATGTCCACATCCGTCAGATGGACGTGATTGGCCGATACATCACACGTGAC
>CAIYWO010000433.1 GCA_903929925.1 uncultured beta proteobacterium
AAAATACGGGTCATGCCGACCTTGCGGCCCACCAGCCCAAGCCGATGTGCGGCAGGCGTGGGTGTCGATTTCGACATCATATTCTCCGGGGTAAAAACCCGATTCCCGACTACGATTGGTCGGGGCTGATAAAACCCGAAAATTTCGGGTGCTCATGTACTGCGAAGACCTTAAATGATCTTTTTATCCTGCCAAATTTCGGCAAGTCTTGCATTCTAGCACTATTTTTTGCGGCGCCGCAAGCCAAAGGCAAAAAGCACCGCAAGAACTACAACACCCCGCCGGTTAAGACGGGGCGCTTTGAATCAATTACTGCAGCGCGATTTCGACGTCTACGCCAGCTGGCAAGTCCAAACGCATCAGAGCGTCGACAGTCTTGTCGGTTGGATCAACGATGTCCATCAGGCGCTGATGGGTACGGATTTCGAACTGGTCACGCGATGTTTTGTTCACGTGTGGTGAACGCAACACGTCATAACGACGAATACGCGTTGGCAGAGGAACCGGACCGCGTACAACTGCGCCAGTGCGCTTAGCCGTATCAACGATCTCAGCAGCCGACTGATCGATTAGTTTGTAGTCAAACGCTTTCAGACGGATGCGGATTTTTTGATTTTTCATGGCGATTCTCAAAGAGCGAAAAGAACGAAAAGGCCACGAACGTTTAAGCTCGTGGCCAGGCTAATTACTTCAGGATTTTAGCAACGACGCCGGCGCCGACGGTACGGCCACCTTCGCGGATTGCAAAACGCAGGCCTTCTTCCATGGCGATCGGTGCCAAGAGCTTCACGGTCATCGCAACGTTGTCACCTGGCAGAACCATTTCTTTGTCTGCTGGCAACTCGATTGTGCCCGTCACGTCCGTTGTACGGAAGTAGAACTGTGGGCGATAGCCGTTAAAGAATGGCGTGTGACGGCCACCTTCTTCTTTGGACAGAATGTACACCTCGGCTGTGAAGTCGGTGTGTGGCTTGATCGATGCGGGCTTAGCCAACACCTGACCGCGCTCAACTTCTTCACGCTTGGTTCCGCGCAACAGAATACCGACGTTGTCGCCCGCCTGACCCTGGTCAAGCAACTTGCGGAACATTTCAACGCCCGTGCAAGTGGTCTTCAGTGTGTCGTGGATACCGACGATTTCAATTTCTTCGCCGACTTTCACAATACCGCGCTCGATACGGCCAGTCACCACAGTGCCGCGACCCGAGATCGAGAACACGTCTTCGACTGGCATCAGGAACGTGCCGTCAATGGCGCGCTCGGGCGTTGGAATGTAGTTGTCCAGCGCGTCAGCCAAAGCCATGATGGCCTGCTCACCGAGCTCGCCCGTGTCGCCTTCGAGAGCCAGCTTGGCCGAGCCCTTAACGATTGGTGTGTCATCGCCTGGGAAGTCGTACTTCGAGAGAAGCTCGCGCACTTCCATCTCGACGAGCTCAAGCAGCTCAGCATCATCAACCATGTCGGCCTTGTTCAGGAACACGATGATGTAAGGCACGCCCACCTGGCGGCTCAACAAGATGTGCTCGCGTGTCTGGGGCATTGGGCCGTCAGCGGCCGACACCACCAGAATCGCGCCGTCCATCTGCGCAGCACCGGTAATCATGTTCTTGACGTAGTCGGCGTGGCCGGGGCAGTCAACGTGTGCGTAGTGACGGTTCGCTGTCTCGTACTCAACGTGTGCTGTGTTAATCGTGATGCCGCGCGCACGCTCTTCAGGTGCTGCGTCAATCTGCGAATAGTCTTTGGCTTCGCCGCCAAACTTCTTGGACAACACCGTTGTGATCGCTGCGGTCAGCGTCGTTTTGCCGTGGTCAACGTGGCCGATTGTGCCGACGTTTACGTGTGGTTTGGTGCGTTCGAATTTACCTTTTGCCATGATTTTCCTCTGACTTAATTACTTGCCGCGGGCCGCGATGATTTCTTCGGCCACATTTTTGGGAGCTTCCGAGTAGTGCTTGAATTCCATCGTGTAAGTTGCACGACCTTGCGTCAACGAACGCAGGTTAGTCGCGTAACCAAACATCTCTGCTAGCGGGACTTCGGCCTTAATGACCTTGCCACCACCAACCATGTCATCCATACCTTGCAACATGCCGCGACGTGAGGACAAATCGCCCATCACGGTACCGGCATAATCTTCAGGTGTTTCGACTTCGACGGCCATCATCGGTTCGAGCAGCACAGGGCTGGCCTTGCGCATACCGTCTTTAAACGCCATCGAAGCCGCCATACGGAAGGCGTTTTCGTTTGAGTCCACGTCATGGTACGAACCGAAAAACAGCGTAGCTTTCACATCAACCACTGGGTAGCCGGCGAGAATGCCGGATGGCAGTGTTTCCTGAATGCCTTTGTCCACAGCAGGGATGTATTCACGAGGAACCACACCGCCTTTAATGGCGTCAACAAATTGGTAGCCGCCACCAGGTGGCAGGGGCTCAAGCTTGAGCACAACGTGGCCGTACTGGCCGCGTCCGCCCGACTGCTTAACGAACTTACCTTCGATTTCTTCACAGACCTTACGAATGGTTTCGCGATACGCCACCTGTGGTTTACCCACGTTGGCCTCTACGCTGAATTCGCGCTTCATACGGTCAACAATAATCTCGAGGTGTAGTTCGCCCATTCCCGAAATAATGGTTTGGCCAGACTCTTCGTCGGTACGCACGCGGAAAGATGGATCTTCCTGTGCCAGACGCGAAAGAGCCATACCCATTCTCTCTTGGTCGGCTTTCGTCTTTGGTTCGACAGCCTGCGAGATCACGGGCTCAGGGAAGATCATGCGCTCGAGCATAATGTGTGCATCAACATCACACAAGGTCTCGCCAGTCGTCACGTCTTTCAGACCGACCACTGCCGCAATGTCGCCGGCAACCACTTCTTTAATTTCTTCGCGGTTGTTTGCATGCATTTGCAGAATACGACCGATACGCTCTTTCTTTCCCTTGATTGGGTTGTAAATCGTATCGCCGGACTTCAAAACGCCTGAATACACGCGAACAAACGTGAGCTGACCAACGTAGGGGTCCGTCATGAGCTTGAACGCCAGCGCAGAAAACTTCTCTCTGTCATCTGCCTTGCGGCTTGTTTCAGTACCGTCGTCGAGCTCGCCCTTAACTGGAGGGATGTCGATTGGGGACGGCAAGAATTCAATCACTGCGTCAAGCATGCGCTGAACGCCTTTGTTCTTGAAGGCTGTCCCGCAAAGCATTGGCTGAATTTCGCAAGCGATCGTACGCGTACGGATCCCGAGCATAATTTCTTCTTCAGTCAGCGTGCCGCCTTCAAGGTACTTGTCCATCATTTCTTCTGAGGACTCTGCAGCGGCTTCAACAAGCTTTTCGCGCCACTCTTCTGCCGACGCTTGGAGGTCCGCAGGAATATCGACATAGTCGAACTTAATACCCTGACTCGCCTCATCCCAGATGATTGCTTTCATCTTAACGAGGTCAACGACACCTGTGAATTTTTCTTCGGCGCCGATTGGGATCACGATAGGCACAGGATTCGCCTTCAGGCGGGTCTTGAGCTGATCGTACACTTTGAAAAAGTTTGCGCCGGTGCGATCCATCTTGTTCACGAAGGACAAGCGTGGCACACGGTACTTGTTTGCCTGACGCCAAACAGTTTCAGATTGTGGCTGAACACCACCCACAGCGCAGTAAACCATGCAGGCGCCGTCAAGCACGCGCATGGAGCGTTCAACTTCAATCGTGAAGTCAACGTGTCCGGGGGTGTCAATTACGTTAATCCGGTGCTCTGGGTAGTTGTTACCCATGCCTTTCCAGAAGGCTGTTGTTGCAGCCGACGTAATCGTAATACCGCGCTCTTGTTCTTGCTCCATCCAGTCCATCGTGGCTGCGCCATCGTGAACTTCGCCAA
>CAIYWO010000434.1 GCA_903929925.1 uncultured beta proteobacterium
AAACGAAGCCGAGATCAAGAACGCATCGTCTTTTCTGGACGATCTCGGTGCCGATTCGCTCGACATGGTTGAGTTGGTGATGGCACTCGAAGACGAGTTCGAAACTGAGATTCCAGATGAAGAAGCTGAAAAGATCACGACCGTTCAACAGGCCGTGGACTACATCACTTCGAATTCTAAATAAATTCAGATGATGCGCACATGCGGCTTTGGCTGTGTGTGTGCAAAACATCCACGTTGGGTGTTGCGTGTTTCGGCGGTGAGGGCAATCGACAGCAGATACTTGGACGCAAGTCACGGTGTCGTTTAGCTGCGTGAGCACTAGCCGCCATTATCATATTTGAGGAGTGGTGCGTGAAGCGACGCGTCGTCATTACAGGTCTAGGCATCGTAAGCCCAGTGGGTAACGACATTCCAACGGCTTGGGACAATATCGTTAACGGTCGGTCCGGAATCGGACGAATCACGCGCTTTGATCCGAGCGCTTTTAACGCGCAAATTGCTGGCGAAGTGAAGGGGTTCGATGTGACCCAGATTCTTCCTGTCAAAGAAGCTCGTACGATGGATACCTTCATCCATTACGGGATCGCCGCTGGTTTGCAGGCATGGAAGGACTCGGGTCTTGAAGTGACTGAAGCAAACGCTGAGCGTGTTGGCATTATTGTGGGGTCAGGTATTGGTGGTTTGCCGCGTATCGAAGAAACGCAGACCGAGTACCTCGAGCGAGGCCCACGTCGTATCTCTCCTTTTTTCGTTCCTGCATCTTTGATCAACTTGATCTCAGGGCAGTTATCTATCATGTTGGGCTTCAAGGGCCCTTCGTATGCTGTGGTGTCTGCCTGCACGACAGGCTTACATTCAATTGGCGATGCCGCACGGATGATCGAGTATGGCGACGCGGACGTCATGATGGCGGGCGGTGCAGAGTCAACGGTCTCGCCTCTTGGCATTGGTGGCTTTGCAGCGATGCGCGCGCTGTCGCAGCGTAATGATGACCCGACTACTGCGTCACGTCCTTGGGATCGTGATCGCGATGGTTTCGTCTTAGGCGAAGGCGCGGGCGTGTTGGTTCTCGAAGAATACGAGCATGCAAAGAAGCGTGGCGCACGCATTTACGGTGAGTTCGCCGGCTTTGGCATGAGCTCCGATGCGCATCACATTACAGCGCCAGATCGTGACGGTCCACGCCGCGGCATCGTCAACGCGTTGCGTAACGGTGGCATTAACGCTGACCAGGTTCAGTACGTGAATGCGCATGGCACCTCGACGCCACTTGGTGATAAAAACGAAACCGAAGCGCTTAAGCTTGCGTTTGGTGACCACGCGAAGAAACTCGTTGTGAACTCGACCAAGTCTATGACGGGTCATTTGTTGGGTGCTGCGGGTGGAATAGAGGCTGTATTTGCCACACTCGCTGTGTATCATCAGATTTCTCCTCCGACTATCAATATCTTTAATCAAGATCCCGAGTGCGATCTGGATTACTGCGCTAACGCAGCGCGTGAGCTCAAAATTGACGTTGCGCTCTCGAACTCGTTCGGCTTTGGTGGCACGAACGGCTCAATGGCGGTTCGCCGCATTTGATCCCTCCTGGACAACGTTCCCTCACGGTTTCGGTGTCCAGGCCCACCTGGGTCAGTGTTCTTGAAAATGTCTTGGTGGTTTTGGCTAGCTTGGCCGTTGTGCTGGCGTGTGTCTGGCTCAAGTTTCCCGGCATCGTCACTTTCTTCCTGAGTGCGGTACCTTCCATCATTTATGGTGTTGAACGGCGCGGCCGTCTTGAGCGGCTTCCAGGGCTGACGCTGGTGGCGTCTGATCAGCCCGCTTGGTTATTGGGCACTTTTTCCCATGAGCTTGGTCTATCTCAGGTCAGGCAAGTCTGTGTGGTACGACGGCACAGACATTTTTTTGGTTTAACTCTGGGTTTGAAATTGCAAGATCACCCCCATAACTCCTCCAAGACCGTCAACTTGACGCTCTGGCGCCGAGCTGTTTCTGACGAAACACTTCGGCGAGTATCTGCGCTGGCTGCCTCGTCGATCGAACAGTCCCGCCAGGCTTTTGAGAGGAAAACAGCTTGACTGAACGCGATGTAGACGCCGAGTTGGTGGCGCGAGTCCAGCGCGGAGACAAGCAGGCCTTTGATCTGCTGGTTCTCAAATACCAGCGCAAAATCATGCGCTTACTGTCGCGCATGATCCGTGATCCAGCCGAAATCGAAGATGTAGCTCAGGAATCCTTTATTAAAGCCTATCGCGCCTTGCCTCAATTTAGAGGCGATAGTGCTTTTTACACATGGCTTTATCGCATCGCGATTAATACCGCGCGTAACTGGTTGGCCCAAAATAACCGTAGACCAAGCACGCCTTCTTCATATGAAAGTGAAGATGGTGAAACTTTTGACGAAACTGACAACCTAACCGATAGCAGCAACCCTGAATCCGAAATGGCGAGTCGGCAAATTGCCGAAACCGTCAATAAGGCGATGAATGATTTACCCGAAGAGCTGCGCAACGCAATTGTGATGCGCGAGATTGATGGCATGAGCTACGAAGATATCGCACAAAGCATGAACTGTCCCATCGGAACCGTACGGTCCCGGATTTTTCGTGCGCGCGAGGCCATCGCAACCCGATTACGACCATTGCTGGGTGATACCGGCGATCGTCGCTGGTAAGGAGTCCTGAAAATGAGCCAACCTCCACATTCCGAAGCCTCACGCTCCAATCCCCAGGAGCTATCGGTCACCATATCCGCCTGGATGGATGGAGATGATACGGCGTCCATGCCAGAGGCCGTATTGTCTGAACAGGGGCGACAAACGTGGCAGGTTTATCACCTGATTGGCGATACGCTGCGGACTCCTGAGCTAGCCATACCCCACACTGCGGACTTGCGCGCGCGTGTCGCACAGGCATTGGTCGCCGAGCCTGCGATCATTGCTTCGCCACGTCCCGCCCAAGTGGATTCAACACAAAAACGTACCGGGAAGGTCTGGCGCACGATCATATGGCCAAGCGTAGCGATGGCCGCTGCTGTTGCGTCAGTCGTCTGGGTTGCAAAGCCGTTCCTGTTACCCGACGCAGGCGTGCCTGGTGTGCAGATGGTTGAGGCGGTCGCGCCAAAGAGCGCGGTGGCCTCAAATGTTGATGCGCCTGCCGTACGTGACTATGTCAGCGCACATCGTCAACTTTCTGGTCCAGCCAACGTGCGACAAGCTTCGTTTGGCGCATCGCGCTAATGGATGCATGCATGCGATTGACTCGTGGACAAGTACTCAAGCGCGTTGGCACGTTGCTTGCAGTTAGCTTCAGTGTTTGTGTCGGTGCGGCGCAGGCACAAAGTGGCGCAGCAGTGCTGCGGCAGATTCAAGAAGCGGCGCGTCAATTGAATTACGTTGGCGTGTATGCGTATCAACAAGGCAATCACATCGAGTCCTCGCGTATCACGCATCAATTTGATGGCAAGCACGAAAAAGAACGTGTTGAGGTGCTTGATGGTGCTCCACGTGAGTACCTGCGTACCGATGACGAGGTGCAGTGTTTGATTCCGGAGCAAAAGACCGTCCTGCGCGAACGTCAGCGTGGTGATCGGTTTCCGGGGTTGCTGCGCATAGATCCGAAGTCGATTGAAAATAATTACAGCGTGTCACTGGGGTCGGCTCCGTTGCGTGTGGCGGGTCGCCAGTGTCAGCCCATTGAGGTCGTTCCGCGCGATACACATCGTTATGGTTATCGCTTGTGTGCAGACACAGAATCAAGTTTGCTGCTCAAAGCGCAAATGGTGGATGAACGTGGAGCGGTCATTGAGCAAATCGCTTTTACTCAGGTGACAATTGGCACAGAAATCTCGGACACCATGCTCGTACCTGCATGGCCAACTAAAGATTGGCAGACTGTTCGCACACAACATCAAAAAATTGATTTGGCAGCGCTGGGTTGGCGCGTGACTGCACCACCAGGATATGTCTCTACCTCAGAAGTGACACGTGAATTTGCCGATCGCAAGCGAGTGCATCAACTTGTTTTATCTGATGGACTCGCAACTATTTCAATTTTTATTGAACCTTATTTATCTGAGCGGTCTGAGTATGTACCA
>CAIYWO010000435.1 GCA_903929925.1 uncultured beta proteobacterium
ATGACAGACTTTGCATCTATTTTGCATGATAGTCCTGCTGCAGTTGAGGGGCGGCCCGTTATTGTTCCTGGTGAAATCGAATTGAACAAAATGAGGCAACAGCGCGCAGAGGGTATTAAGCTTGATGCCGCGACTGTCACGGTGTTGCATCAGCACGCCGCTAGCGCGAAATAAAAGCGCGAAATAAAGACGCCGAACGTTAAACGTATTTTTAGAGATGGGTTGGCCAAGATGACAGTGCATGAATGGACATGGTTGTGGATTCCAGCGTCAATCTTCGCGGCGGCCGCGCAGGCGGGGCGTAACGCGATTCAGCGCAGTTTGACTGAGCAGCTTGGTACGCTTGGCGCGACACAAGTCCGGTTTTTGTATGGTTTCCCGTTTGCGTTTCTCTTTACGTTGATTGCAATACTTGTCACGGGTTCGGTCCTGCCCAAGATGAACCTAGAGTTCGCGTTATTTGTGCTGGCCGGCGCCTTATCGCAAATCGCAGCGACCGCACTGATGTTGGCAGCGATGCGTCAACGGGCCTTTGTTGTGGTGACTGCTTGGACAAAAACTGAGCCTGTGCAGGTTGCCCTTTTTGGCATGATTGTGTTGGGTGACCAGATATCTTTACTCGCGATGGGTGCGATTATTGTCGCAACGGTAGGCGTCACGGTCATGGCCTCTAAGCCAGCATCCGGTGGCGAATCGGGCCCTGCCTGGCAACCTGTTGTATTGGGCTTGTTGGCTGCAGCGTGTTTTGCGATCGCTGCGGTGTCCTTTCGCGGTGGCATACTCGCCCTAGGTGAGGCGCATTTCTTTGTGCGGGCTTCCTGGACGTTAACCTGCGGCCTCGGCTTGCAAACCGTGCTGCTAGCGGCGTGGATGATGACCTTTCACTACGAAGCGTGGGTAAAGTGTTTGAAAGCCTGGCGGATATCAATCTGGGGTGGGTTGCTTGGAGCGTCTGCGTCGCAAGGCTGGTTTCTAGGTTTTGCGCTGACAGCAGCAGCCAATGTGCGCACACTCGGACTGGTTGAGGTGTTATTTGCCCAGTTACTTTCTTGGCGCGTATTCTTGAGTAAGAGTACACGGCGGGAGACGCTCGGCATTGTGCTAATCGTTGCCGGCGTCGCCTGTCTCTTATTGACGATGCCCTAAGGGTTCGGAGCTGACTGCAAACGCCTTACTGTAAAAGAGGTAGGCGCTTGGCTGCTGTGTCAGCCGCAGGTGTACCCTTGTAGTCTTTGATAATACGCTGCAGAGTGACTTTGGCACCTGCACGATTATTGAGCTCAATCTGGCAGGCTGCGACCATCAACAGAGCGTCAGGCGCGCGCTGCTGGGTTGGGTACTTCTGAACCATTGCCTGCAAGGTCCCCATCGCGCCTTTGAAGTCTTTCATTGCATAGCGGCTGCTACCCAGATAAAACTGTGCGGTTGGTGTGAGCGTACTGTCTGGGTACAGCGTCATGAACGCTGTCAGATTCTGCACCGTTTCTTTGTATTGGCCTTTGCGAAACGTTTCCATCGACTGATCGAATGCTGATTGCTCTCTCGGGTCTTGCGACCGAGCGTCTGGCGCACGCCCACCACCCGAAGCGCTTGCACCACCACCTGCACCACCTGGGCGTGTGAGTTGCTCCATCTCGCCCCGCAAACGCGCGACCTCTTGTTCTAAGCCTTCGATTTGGTCAGCCAGTTGAATGCGTGCGCGTTGGTTTGCTTCCGTCAAAATTTTGATTTGTTGGCGCAAGTCAACGATCGCTTTGCGAGCGTCGTCGTCGGCAAAGGCGAAGGTGGCCTGGCTAAATAGAACGCCGCCCGAAAGAGTGAGTCCGATCACGGCCTGGCGAATAATCGATGATTTAAGAATCATGGGTAATTCCTTTCTAAAGTAACAGGGCGGCCTATCAGCCGCCCCGCACAAGTCTAACAATGGCAGTACGACTTAACGCTTGTAGTTGAAATCCGCGCGACGGTTTTCAGCGTAGTCTGCATCACTGTCACCCAGAGCTTTGGGCTTCTCTTTACCGAAGCTGATGGTTTCAACTTGGGTATCGGAAACACCAATCAGTGTCAGCATACGGCGCACGGCTTCCGCACGGCGCTGGCCAAGTGCCAGGTTGTACTCGGAACCGCCACGTGCATCGGTGTTGCCTTCAATCACAACACGCTGCTGTGGCTTACTTGCCAAATATTTGCCATGTGTTTCTACGAGGCCACGATACTGCTCGCTTACGCTATAGCTGTTGAAATCAAAGTAAACAGAGCGCTGCTTAGCCAGAATGCTTTGTGGGTTGAACGGGTCAAGAATGCCCGAACCGTCAGCGCCGGCGCCAGCGCCAGCCTGATCATCCAGGGACACTGAACTACAAGCAGCGAGACTTGCGGCAACTGCTGCGATGGTTAATGCTTTGGCGATACGAGCTTTCATGATATTTCCTTTGCTAGGAGATTCGACTATTTGGAAAACGGGCCCCAGGTGGGTTCGCGGATTTCACCGTTTAGGATCGATAGTGTTTGACGTACGCGCCCATCGCTGGACACACCTGCCAAGACACTCCGACCGCCTTGGACGGCGGCGTACAACACTTGCATGCCATTAGGCGCGAAACTTGGCGACTGATCATCTCGTCCACCTGTTAGGAAGGACTCGGTGTTGTTCGTTAGATTCAACGAAACGATACGGTATGCCCCGTCTCGGCGCGTTACGGTAAGCAACGTTTTGCCATCTGGAGAAATTCTAGGTGAGATATTGTAACCGCCGTTGAAGGTAATGCGGCGCGGCTCCCCACCATCAAGTCCAACCTGATAGACCTGTGGGCTGCCACTGCGGTCGCTTGTGAAGTAGATGGAGCGCCCATCAGGACTGAATACAGGCTCAGTATCGATGAGTGGCGAGCGCGTGATACGTCGCAAGTTCGAGCCATCAGCAGCGCTCACGGTGTAAATCTGTGACAAGCCATCACGTGTCAGTACAACCGCTAATTGGCTACCGTCAGGTGACCAGGCGGGTGCCGAGTTATTGCCTTTGTAATTGGCAACCGGGAAGCGCTTGCTGGTAGCCAGTTGGTGCACGTATACCACTGGCTTGCCGGACTCAAAGCTCACATAGGCTAGACGTGAGCCGTCTGGCGACCATGCAGGCGAAATGACGGGCTCGCGTGAGCGCAGTGCCACCTGGGGGTTTTGACCGTCCGCATCAGCGATTTGTAGCTCGTACGTATTGCCCTGTTTGAGGACATAGGCGATACGCGTTGCAAAAACGCCCCGAATCCCGGTGATTTTCTCGTAGATGCGATCGGCAATTTGGTGTGCGATGCGTCGAAGTTCTTTCTCGGTACCTGAGAAAGCGACCCCATCCAGTGGACCGCGTTTGACGGTGTCGCCAAGGCGGTATTTAACCTCGAAGCGGCCATCTGGAGTACGAACGACCGTCCCGTAGGCGATGAAGTCTGCACCGCGTGTGCGCCACTCATCGTAAGCAATAGGCGTGTCTACCGTTAGGTTAGAGCCAGAAGTCGAAATAAGGCGAAACTGCCCCGACCGTGTCAGATCGGCACGGATAATTTCAGCAATTTGAGCGCCTGCGGCGTCACCGCTGAAGTCTGCAATCGCAACGGGGTATTGCTGTGCGCCTGTACCCGAGATGTCTACCCTTAGCTGCGCCTGCGCGGGGATGGCGGCGACCAAGCCTAGCAACGCGAGACAAAGTGCGAACCACATGCGAGCGTTCTGTAGAAGAGCACGGGTAGCTTCCCTGGTGCCGTACGAGCGGGTGAACGTCATATTTTTGCGAGCTCCTGTCAATCGTACATATTGTAATTGACGTCTATGTAACCTGGGTAGGTGCCGGAGGGTGGTCTGGGGAAGGGAGTGCATCGCCGGATTCCGGTTTCCACCGCTCGATCAAAATTCGGATTGCCTGAGCCGCGGGTGAGTTTGACATCGGCAATCGTGCCATCGGGGCGCAGTTGTACGCGATAGACCGCCGCTGGGTTGGTTGAGCCACTACGTGGTGGCGTTGGGAACGCCACGCCGGGCTGCACGCAGGCCCGCACCTGGGCGCCATACCCATCATTACGACCACCGCCAGCCTGGTTGCGATCCGCCGTGCCCCCTGGGATGCCAGCGGCACCCATCGCGTCGTTGCGGAAGGCATCGCGCAAGGCTTGTTCGCGCTTTGCCGCTGCGGCAGCCGCTTCCTTGGCCTTTTGATCTGCTTGTGCCTTCTCTTTTGCCTTTTGGTCAGCCTCGGCTTTTTCTTTCGCTTTTTTGTCAGCTTCTTCTTTTTTCTTCTTTTCCAGGGCAGCTTTGGCAGCAGCTTCTTCTTTGGCGCGCTTTTCGGCTTCGATGCGCTCTGCTTTTTCGCGCTGTTGTTCTAGGCGCTCACGCTCTCGCTTAGCGGCGAGTTCGCGTTCCCGCTTGATGCGCTCTTCTTCTTTTCTGACCTCTTCCCGCTCAAGTCGCTCTTGCTCAGCGCGCTTTTTACGCTCTTCATCGAGCGCGATCTCGGGGTCGACCTCAGCCTTCGGCGGAGGCGCGGCCGTGGAGGGCGTGGGTGGAGGAGGAGGGGGAGGAGGTGCAGGCGCCGGTTCGGGCTCTGGCGTGGGCTCGGGCTTTGGTTCTACTTTTGCCGGAGGCTGCGGTGGCGGATTCACTGGGCTATTGCCATCGGCCCATAACTGAATCTGCATGGGACCCTCAGCCTCGGTTTTCCAGTTAAGGCCAACCACCAACAACAAGACAAGCACGAGGTGTGCAAGCAAAGCCCAGCCAAACGCCCACTTATCTAGCGTTTGTTTGGGCGGCAACATAGGTCCGCTAGCAGGCGTTGCTTTACGTGGCGTCATGGGCGGTGCAACAGGCTTGGTGCGTGCGTGCGCAAATCCTTTTCATCGTCTGTTGGTTGGCTTGGCGGCAGGTTTGGCGTTTGGTGTCGGCGCGTCACTTTTTTGGTCGACTAGCAATCCGAGTTTGGTCACACCATTTTTACGCAAATCATCCATGACTTTCATGACAGATTCATACGGTACTTTGCCGTCCGCAGCAATCACGACGGGCTGCTCCGGTTTGAGTTCAGACAGAATGGTCTGCGCTAGGGCGCTACGCTCTACGGGAACGTTGACGGCACCTGGTTCACGCTTGCGCCAGGACAGTTTCCCGTCTTCGGTAATTTGGATTTCAATCGGCGTCAATGGTACGTTCGCCGCTTGACCGACTGAGGGTAATTCAATTACCCCAGGCGTGATGAGCGGTGCAGTGACCATAAAAATCACAAGTAGTACCAACATCACATCGATGTATGGCACGACGTTGATTTCGTTCTTCAGGCGTCGGCCTGGGCGCCCTGAGCTCGAGCGAACGGAGGACATTAGCGCACCTGTCGTTGCA
>CAIYWO010000436.1 GCA_903929925.1 uncultured beta proteobacterium
GCGCGTCGTACGGTCGATGATTTCTTAGCCCAGCAAGGGCAGTCACTGAATCGTTATGTAACGGCCGAGACAAATATCTTTGAATTTAAAGATGCTCGGTTGGTGCAGCGCTTACAACAGAAATGGGCTGCTGCGAAGACTGAAGGTTTTAAGGTCGCGCATTTTGGTGATTCGTTGGTGCAGGGTGGTTATGCCGCCGAGATTGCCCGCAGTCGCCTGCAGAGCATAGGTGGGAGTGCAGGGCGCGGCATGGTGTTTCCGTATTCGATCGCAAAAACATATTCGCAAAATGACTACAAGTCTACGTTTAGCGGCGAATGGGCTACGGCCAACAGTATTCAACAGACACCACGCTTACCCCTCGGCGTTTCTGGTTTTGTCGCTCGAACCAGTGGGGCAGAGGCGTCCGTTACGTTGAATTTCGCGTCGACTCCTGAACCTGGCAAGAAGCTCGTTAAGTTCTTTTATGTTGCGACCTCAACCGCGTTTACGTTACGCGTGCAGTCGGGTAATTTCGTACATGATGTTGTTGTGCCGAGCGGCGGTGCACAGCCGCGTTCGCAAATGCTTAGCTTGAGTTTTCCTGAACTCTCTGACACGTTGCAATTCGAACTCCGCAATGCAAGCCCGAATAGCGGCGGTTATTTTGAAGTGCATGGTGTCAGTATTGAAAACACAACGCCGGGTGTGATGTATCACAACCTAGGGGTTGGCGGCGCCACCTACAGTGCGTTGCTCAATCAAACATACTTTGAAGAGCAGTCGGCGCAGTTGGCGCCGGACTTAATCGTGCTCGATTGGGGCACGAATGATCTCGTCTACAAAAATAGTATCGCACCCGACCTCGAAAAAATTATGGTGCAGACCATCAAAAGGGTAAAGGCGAAACATCCCCAGGCAGTGATCCTCATCACGTCCGCGCAGGACATGAATTTCAGAAGAAAAAACATCACGGCTGCATGGGACTTTGCAGAGTTGGCTCGACGCGTCGCCTTTGAAAATGATTGCCTGTTTTATGACTGGTATCGCGTGGCAGGGGGCAGAGGGGCGATGACAATTTGGACAGCCTACGGCCTTGCCAGTACCGATAACATTCACTTGACCGGTTTAGGGTATGCAGTCAAGGGAGATCTGTTTGCGCAGTCTCTGTTAAACACGCTTGAGCGCTTCAAGCGCGACCCAGCGATTAAATCGTTAGAAATAAAAACAACAGTCAACATTCAACCCCACTCAGTGGTGGGTTGGTTAAAAGAGCTGTCACCCGTACCAAATAAAAGCATTTTTTATCGATAGCGCGAAGCTCGTAAGAGGTGCGCTCACAAATAAGGCAATGTCATGGAATACAAACTGATCAACATGGATGTGCAGTCATCGATTGCCACCATCATCTTTAATCGTCCTGAGAAACGTAATGCGATGAGCGATGATATGCGTTCAGAGTTCATTCATGCGCTTGAGCACATCTCGGCCGATAAGGGTATTCGCGCCCTGGTCATTAGCGGTGCCGGCAAAGGCTTTTGCGCCGGTGGTGATATCGCCGGTATGGAAAAGCGCATGAGCGCACCCACAGGCGAGATCGCCTTTAATGGTTGGCACCGACAGCAGCGCGTGCACCATACCCAAACACTGTTGCACACGATGCCCAAGCCAACCATTGCCGCGGTCAACGGTTCTGCCTCCGGTCTCGGTGCCGATACTGCCTTGGCGTGTGACTTCTTGATTGGTAGCGAATACGCAAACTTCACCTGGTCGTACATCAACCGCGGCATCATCCCTGATGGGGGTGGTATGTACCTGTTGCCGCGTCGCGTGAGCCTGTCGATGGCTAAACAGTTGATTTTCTCAGGTCGCCGTGTGGATGCCGATGAAGCACTATCCCTCGGCATCCTTGATCGCAAAACCTCGAGCGAGAACCTGTTGGCTGACGCGCAAGCCTGGGCGGCCGAGCTGAGCCGTGGTTCTGGTACGGCCTTGGCGCTTTCTAAGACAATTTTGAATCAGTCCTACGAGTCCACCGCGCACCAAGTCTTCGCGCAGGGCAGTCAGGCACAAGGTATTTGCTACACCAGCACCGAGCATCGCAATGCCGTGTTGGCGTTTCTAGAAGCGAATAGCAA
>CAIYWO010000437.1 GCA_903929925.1 uncultured beta proteobacterium
AATCTGTTTTTTGGTGTGACCGCTGGCAACATGGATTCGATGATCAACCGTTATACGGCTGATCGCAAAATGCGTAGTGACGATGCCTACACGGCCGGCGATGTGGGTGGTAAGCGACCGGATCGTGCGGCGATCGTTTACACGCAGCGTTGTAAAGAAGCCTACAAAGATGTACCAATTATCTTAGGTGGCATTGAAGGATCGCTCAGGCGTATCGCGCACTATGACTATTGGTCCGACAAGGTGCGTCGTTCAGTCGTCGTCGACAGCAAATGTGATTTGCTTCTCTATGGCAACGCCGAACGCGCTGTCGTTGAAATCGCGCACCGCCTCGCTGCTAAAGAGCCTGTGCAACAAATTACGGATGTGCGTGGCACGGCATTTTTACGACGTGAAACGCCCGAGGGCTGGTTTGAGATTGATTCGACGAGCGTCGATGCGCCGGGCAGGGTAGAGGCGCACGTCAATCCCTACTTGATGATTAGTGAGCAGGCGCTCGAGCAAGGTGAGAGCTGTGCGCGTAATGACGAAGCGCGCGCCGTCGCCGATGCTGCAAATGCCAAGACAAAATTAAAAGCTGGCGAGTCCCCGCTTGTGTTTGCACCGAATCCATCCTTGCAAACACCGGGCAAACTCAAGGTCCCGCCGCGTGATCGCAGCGTGATTCGTTTGCCGTCCTACGAACAAGTCAAATCTGATCCCGTGCTGTATGCACATGCAAACCGTGTGCTGCATCTTGAGACCAACCCAGGTAATGCGAGGGCAATTGTGCAGGCGCATGGTGAGGGACGCACAGCTCGCGACGTTTGGATCACGCCACCACCGATCCCGTTGACTACTGCTGAAATGGATTTGGTGTTTGATCTTCCTTATGCCCGCAGCCCTCATCCTGTTTACGCAGATGAAAACGGCAGCCATGACGGCGTCACCAAGATTCCTGCCTGGGAGATGATCCGCTTTAGTGTGAACATCATGCGGGGCTGTTTTGGTGGCTGCACGTTTTGCTCGATCACGGAGCACGAAGGGCGAATCATCCAAAGCCGCAGCGAAGATTCCGTGATTCGCGAGATTGAAGACATTCGCGACAAGGTGCCAGGCTTTACTGGAGTGATTTCAGACTTGGGTGGCCCAACAGCCAACATGTACCGTATTGGTTGTAAAACCCCAGAGATTGAATCTGCCTGTCGCAAGCCTAGTTGCGTCTATCCAGATGTTTGTCAGAACCTCAACACTGACCACAGCTCGCTGATTCATATGTACCGACGAGCGCGGGCGGTAAAAGGCGTTAAGAAAATCCTCATCGGCTCAGGTTTGCGTTACGACCTCGCGGTGAAATCACCCGAGTACATTCGGGAGCTTGTGACGCATCACGTCGGTGGCTATTTAAAAATTGCACCAGAGCATACTGAGATGGGGCCTTTATCGAAGATGATGAAGCCTGGCATCGGTAGCTACGACAAGTTTAAGCAACTGTTTGATAAATTTAGTGAACAGGCAGGAAAAAAACAGTTCTTGGTGCCGTACTTTATTGCGGCGCACCCCGGCACCAGCGACGAAGATATGATGCACCTCGCGATGTGGCTAAAAACACATGGCTTCCGTGCCGATCAGGTGCAAACTTTTTATCCAAGTCCGATGGCGACTGCCACGGCCATGTACCACTCTGGTCGTAATCCACTCGGGCGCGTGACGCGTACCAGTGAAACTGTTGATATCGTGCGCGGTGATCGCCGGCGCCGGTTACATAAAGCATTTTTGCGCTATCACGATGCGAACAACTGGCCTCTCTTGCGCGAGGCACTAAAAGCAATGGGTCGTGCAGATCTAATCGGGAACGGGAAAAAACATCTCATTCCCTTTCATCAGCCACGCACAGATGGTAGCTACGTCAGCACGCGACGAAAAAATAGTACTGAAGCTGCACCTGTGCGGCGTTCGGTAAAGCCGGGCCGCGTATTGACGCAGCATACCGGCTTGCCGCCTCGCAAAAAGGATTGATTGTTTAGTGGTTGTCTCGCGGGACTGCGCTGCCACTGCATCCAACCAGGAAATCAAAATCGACGCCATCGTTCGCTTGATTGACATGGTCGACATACAGCTTGTAGTACCCCCGATTAAGTGGCGGCTTTGGTGCTTTCCACTTCAGTCGTCGCTCGGCGAGCACCTCGTCGCTCACGTCTAGAT
>CAIYWO010000438.1 GCA_903929925.1 uncultured beta proteobacterium
AACCAGGGCTGGGGCGCTACCCTTGTAGGGGATGTGATTGAACTGTGCGCCGCTTAATAACGCGAACATTTCACCCGCTAGATGTCCACCACCGCCAATGCCTGTGGAGCCATAGCTGAGTTTGTTTGGTTGGGCTTTGCCCTGGGCAACAAGATCCTGGATGCTTTTGATGGGCGATGCAGCTGGAACAATCATCACATACTGGAATGAGGTGAGTTGACTGATCGGTTGTAAATCTTTAATTGAGTCGTAAGGTACTTTGCTGTAGAGCACCGGATTGATCACGATCGGACCGCTGGCGGGTGCGATTAAGGTGTAGCCATCGGGTGCAGACTTTGCCACGATGTCGGTGCCGATCATGCCGTTGGCCCCAGCGCGGTTTTCTACAACGACGGGCACGCCCAAAATGTCGGACATTTTCCGTGATACGACCCGCGCGGTGATGTCGGCATTTCCACCAGCTGGGTAGGGGACAATAACTTTGATGGGCTTGTTGGGATAGGGTTGGGCGGCGCTCGGGCCTGCAAAACCTAGAAAGAGAGCGAGAGCAAAGAGTGCGAATTTCATAGGGTTTTTATCGATTAGGTTAATGAATCAGCCTATATTATCTGAATAATTTCTTCCGATCAGGTGTTGGCCCTATGAGTGAAAGCGCGCGCAATGTTTTAGGTGAGGAATTGGTACCTTGTTCCTACGACCCCCTGACCGGATACTTCCGCGATGGCTGTTGTCATACTGACATGCATGATCTTGGCAGTCACGTGATCTGCGCCAAAGTGACGGATGAGTTTTTAGAGTTTTCGCGCAGCAGGGGCAATGATCTTTCCACCCCGCGCCCTGAATACCGCTTTGCCGGCTTAAAGGATGGCGATCGCTGGTGCTTATGTGCCTTGCGCTGGAAAGAAGCCCTTGCAGCGGGCGTGGCCCCTGAGGTGGTTCTTGCGAGCACGCATATTCGTGCTTTAGATTTTGTGACCATGGAGCAATTAACAGCTTACGCTGTTGATGCCTAGGTTGCTCATCACCACGGAATCGCCTTGCCAGCGTGGTCGATAAAGTGTGCACCACTCATTGGCTGCAGCAGGTCCATATGCGCGAGTAGACCGGCCACGGATTCGTCTGCTGAAACAGTATGCGAGGCTGAGGCGAACGGCTTAGACAGAGGTGACGCAACGGTGCCGGGTTGTAAGGCGACCAACACGGCCTGTTTATTCTTGCGCGCAAACTCAATGCCAGCAGTCTGAAGCATCATATTGAATGCGGCCTTTGACGCTCGGTAGCCATACCACCCGCCTTTCTGGTTGTCGCTGATACTACCGACACGCGCGGAGAGTTTTGCGTAGATGGCGCGGTCTTTGCTTAGCAGCGGCAAGAAATGCTTAAGCAGCAAAGACGGTCCAATCGTATTGACCTGAAAGCTGCGCATCAGTGTTGCGCTACTTAAGGCGCCGATTTGTTTCTCGGGCCCCATTCCATCGATGGTGAGTGCACCGGTGGCATCAATGATCAGGGCGAAAGGCCCAGTGTCGTTTAACGCAGCGGCAGCTAAGGCAATACTCGCTTCGTCCTCAAGACTAAACCCAGGCGTTGTGCGGCGCGACAATTCTGTCACCGACGCACACTGTGGATCACTCGTTAGCGCCCGGACAAAAGCCGAGCCGATCGTGCCTGAGGCGCCGATGACGAGAGCACGATAGTTTGGTTCGAGGGAGTGCATATGTTCAATCAATTAGTAGGATCAAATGATCATAGCCTCTCGGCTTCATGATCCTTGGGATATACTAATGCCATATCCATTAGATTTAGAGCTTTCAAAATATGGCAATCACTTCTGTTTTTACTAATAACCGTACCCAGGCAGTCCGTATCCCTGCGGAGCTTCGTCTGCCTGATTCCGTGAAAAAAGTTGTCGTGCGTGCGCGTGGCTCCGAGAGGGTGATTACTCCTGTTGGACAAACCTGGGATAGTTTCTTTTTAAATGGCCCGCTCCCAACTGATGACTTCATGTCAGAGCGCTCTTCGCAAGAGCAACCGGCGCGTGAGAGCCTTTGATGCTCAAGTATTTGCTAGACACCAATATTGTTATCTATGTCATCAAGCGTCGTCCGATTGAAGTGCTTGAGATCTTTAATCTGCACGCTGCACGTATGGCAATATCATGCATCACTCTAGCGGAGCTCTATCACGGCGCTGAAAAAAGTAGCCGTGTCACACAGAATCTTGAAGTAATCGAGGACTTCCTAAGCCGAGTGCAGGTTTTGCCTTACTTGGAGAGTGCCGCACAACATTACGGCTCTATTCGAAGCGAACTGGAAAGACTTGGTAAACCGATTGGCGTAAACGATCTACATATCGCAGCGCAAGCGCGTAGCGCGGGTTTGATATTGGTCTCGAACAATACTAAGGAGTTCTCTCGTGTGCCTGCGCTAATGCTAGAGAATTGGCTTGAACCATTAAAAAAATCTAAATCTAAAGTGGTGTTGCATGAGCCGAAAGTCAAGCGTTGAGTGGCCCGCCTGGCAACAGACTGACAACGCGTAACCCGTTCGGTACATTAACCTCAAAAGAAAGCGTCCCGTCGTAAAGCATCACTAAGTCGCGCACAATACTGAGTCCGAGTCCGCTTCCTGGCACGGTCTCATCAGCGCGCTGTCCGCGACTAGGTGGGTGCATTGAGTCCGTCAGTGACTCAGACCCAGGCCCATCGTCTTCGACCACGATGCGCAGCCTTCCATTTGACTGCGTCGCCTGCACCACAACAGAGCGCACAGCCCATTTAAAGGCGTTGTCTAGAA
>CAIYWO010000439.1 GCA_903929925.1 uncultured beta proteobacterium
CACCAGATCAGGGTCCCAATACGCGTACTCGGCGAGGTAGGCGGCCGAGGTTTCCACGATGCGATTGTAATTGACTGCGGCGTTGATCACTTCCACGCGCACGCCCTTCATGCCCGGATCGGCGGCGATGATCCGTTGCAGGTATTGTGCAATGGTGGCGTCGCTGCCGACCCGCCCCTCCTCGGGCAGAAACAGGTTGGACAACCCAGCGTAGAGGACGGAACCGCCCAGCAGGATCACCCGGTAGGTGTCCGGTGGCTTCTTGCGGTCGAACTCTTCTAGATTCCGGAAGCCGGCCCTGTCGATCTGGAATGTGGGCGAAGTCACATCGGGGTTGTTCCGAACCAGGCCGTAGGGCGACCAATGGTAAAGAGCCGTGGAGTGGTATTCCTTGCCTGTCCACAACCAAAAATAGAGGCGCGCGGCGCCCTCGGCGATGCCGAGCAATGCCAGCAGAAGGCAGATCACCCGAGGCCAGCGAAGGTTCATCGGCGCGCCACCTCAGAATCGTCCATAGAGAAAGCTCTCGGCCGGGAAGTCGAGGGCGATCTTGCCGACAACCAGGATCGCGGATAGCAACACGATGGCGACAATCTTGGACAGGAGTCTCCATTCCGCTGGCTCCAGCAGTCGGCTGACCAAGCGCTCTCGGTGCACCTCGAGGTGAAGACCCAGCCCGAACAGCGCGGCCAGAAGCAGCAACACATAGAGGACCGGGATAAGGTCGGACGAAACAAGATTCATGAAGAGGGGATACTAGCGAAAAATAATGTTCAGGGGCAGGACGAAGAATATCCACCCCATCGAAACGTACAGGAAAGTGGCGGTCACAGCGGCCCATTGCTGTATCGTGGCAATCCGGGGGTGGACTTCGGCCTTGGCGCCGCCTGCGACCCGGCGGCGCAGTCGCCCGCTGCGGAAGATATCGTAGGCAATAAGATTGCGCGCAACAAGCACCCGGATTGTATTTTTGCGTTGTCGCTGATGGCATCCCGCGAACTGATTCGTCAATACGAAGAAGATGGCTTCGCCGTGTTTGAAGACCCAGCACGTGCGGTGGTCGCAATTGAAGCGATGGGACAGTTTGGCCGCGCGTTTGCCAAGCCTGCCGGGCTACCCGCACCAGTCGTTGGTGCGGTGCAACTGCCCACTAGTAATCCAAGTGAGGCCGAGGCAAAACAATTGCTGGCCTCTGCAGGGATTGCCTCCGCACCTGAAGAAGTGTGCACCACGATCGACGCAGCCGTGCGCGCCGCAGAGAAAATCGGCTTTCCGGTCGTGATGAAAATCGTCTCGCCAGACATTTTGCACAAGTCAGAAATCGGCGGCGTGTTGCTCGATATCGTCGACGCAGATGGCGTGCGTGCTGGCTTTGATTTATTGATGCAGCGAGGCAAAGCTGCAGCACCACAAGCGCGTCTTGATGGCGTACTGGTCGCCAAGCAACTTAAGGGTGGTGTCGAATGCATTCTGGGCATTCATCAAGACCCAGTGTTTGGCCCTGTCGCCATGTTTGGACTCGGTGGGATCTTTGTCGAGATTCTGCAAGACGTGGTCTTACATCGCTGCCCGTTCGGACCTGACGTAGCGGAACAAATGATTCTGTCGATTAAAGGCGCGCCCTTGCTGCAAGGTGCGCGCGGCCGACCGAAAGCAGATGTCAAGGCGCTCGCTCAGATGTTGTCGCGCTTATCTGCCTTTGCTGTTGCTGCAGGCCCACGCTTGCAATCCATTGACCTCAATCCCGTACTCGCCATGCCCGAAGGGCAAGGCGCTTATGCGGTCGATGCTGTGATTGAGGTGGCGGAGTAATTATGTCCCGCCTAAGCGCGCCGCTCTAAGGCTGTGCGTTTAGGTTTCGGGGTGCCACTCACACGAACGCTCGCAGTGCTTTTTTTCGTAACGCGCCGCGGCACGGGCTCTTCTATCCACGGATGAAAATTTGGCAGCTCTATCTTTGTTCCCTTGGCGGTAACAACAGATAACTCAAGCCTCATCCCAAGGGTTTCCAAAAATTTTCGCAATGTCGATACGTACGTATCCGACCGTTGCTCCAGCTGGGATACTGCATGCTGCTTAATCCCTAACGACTCAGCAACCTGCGCTTGCGTTTTGCCAACTGCCTTTCGAAAATCTTTCAGCGTTTTTGCGTGCGCAAGCATTTCTTCAATTTTCGTTTGAGCAAGACGCTCAACGCTCATCTGCCTACTGGGAGGTAGTTTTTTTATAACTTCTTTAAGTGTTCGACCCATCATATTCTCCGGCTATTTTTATTTTTCGAGACATGTCTTTAAGTGCGAATCAAAACGTCTATTGGCAATCGTTAATAGCTGTTTATAAAATTTAGTCTGGCTTTTTCCTTGCTTTGCTGCCGCGACTAAGACAATCGCTTTTCGCTTCGGGTCAAAAGCAAATGCCGCGCGCCAAACTTCTGTACCGTTATTTGCCGTAAACCGGAGCTCTTTCATATTCGGATGCTTGCAGTTATTCAAAACCCCAACATGCGGTCGGTCTGCCGATGGCCCAAGCCGTTCCACGGCAAGTGCACATGCAAGCAGTTCATTTTGAACATCTTGATCTAGCGCATCGAACTCAGGGTCAAACTCATCGTGAAACTCTACCTCCCATCGAGTAGGAGGTAGCTTGTTACTGCGATCCCGCAATTATCATCTCTCACAGATATCATTTAAAGATGATATTTTACCATGCGCGAAAAAGCATCCGGTTCTCAGTCGCGCATGCCTTTAAGCCTTCGGGATCTTGGTGGTCTTTGGGGGCATCAAGAAATCGAAGTCTACGCCTTGATCGGCTTGCGTCACGCTCTGTAAAAACAGTTTGCGATAGCCGCGCGAGGCTGTTGGGATGACGGCGGGCTTTGCTTCACGGCGACGGGCGAGTTCTTCGTCACTGACGAGCAACGAAAGCTCACGCTTTTCAACACTCAGTCGAATCCGATCACCATTTTGTACATAGGCCAGTGGTCCACCAATGGCCGACTCGGGCGTGACGTGCAACACGATGGTGCCGAACGCAGTGCCGCTCATACGTCCGTCAGAGATCCGAACGATATCCTTCACACCAGCAACAGCGAGTTTCTTTGGAATCGGCATGTAACCGGCTTCAGGCATCGCGGCACCCTTGGGGCCGATGTGCTTGAGCACGAGGATGTCTTCAGCAGTGACATCGAGATCGGGCGAGTCGATACGGTTGGCCATGTCTTCAAGGTTTTCAAAGACAACGGCGCGACCTTCATGCTCCATCAATTTAGGATGGGCGGCCGACTGCTTGATGATTGCGCCACCGGGAGCAAGATTGCCCTGCAGCACAGCGATCCCGCCTTGCGGATAGATCGGGTTCTTGGCTGTTTTGACGACGTCTTGTTTAAAGCCAGGACCTGCCGCCTCGATCTCTTCGCCGAGCGTGCGGCCAGTGACCGTCAGCGCATCAAGGTGCAGCAAGGGTTTGAGTTCGCGCAACAGCGTAGCCATGCCACCTGCGTGATGAAAGTCTTCCATGTAATGCTGACCCGAAGGCTTGAGGTCAAGCAACACAGGAGTTTCGCGACCCATGCGGTCCAGTGCTTTGAGATCCATCTCAAAACCCATACGGCCTGCAATAGCAGTCAAGTGCACGATGCCGTTAGTCGAGCCACCAATCGCCAGCAACACGCGCATAGCGTTTTCAAAAGCTTTCTCGGTCAAGATTTTGTCGATCGTTAACCGCTTGCGCGCGATTTCAACGGCGAGCGCGCCGCTTTGTTCTGCGACGCGAATACGATCTGCAGTGACAGCAGGTGGCGAGGCACCGCCCGGAACGGTCATGCCTAGCGCTTCGGCGATACAGGCCATGGTGCTGGCTGTACCCATTACCGAACAGGTGCCCACGCTCGCGACCAGCTGGCTGTTGACCTCAGCAATTTCTTCGGCGTCGATTTCCTCTGCGCGGAACTTACCCCAGTAGCGACGGCAATCAGTACACGCCCCCACACGCTCACTGCGATGCGAGCCAGTGAGCATCGAACC
>CAIYWO010000440.1 GCA_903929925.1 uncultured beta proteobacterium
CAGCCAAGAAAAATATCAACTATTCTTTTCATAGATTATTGCTTACATTGTTTTGTTGTTTTAGTGGAGTCCCGGATAAATCATTCACGCAGCTAAATAAATCAGCATAAGCAGCGTCAGCACCCGCAAGTTTCGGCTCGGAATCGCTTTTGTCAGAATGAACTATATACGCCTTACCAATGCCTGCGGCTCGCGCAGCCTGAATGTCAGAAGGCTTGTCACCGACTAGAATTGAGTCGGGCAGAGATAGGTTCAAATCCCTTGCGGCGCGAAAGATCATGCCTGGCGCTGGCTTACGGCAGTAGCAATTCATTGTCAAACTTACCACTGAACCAGCCGGATGATGGGGGCAGTGATAGACCTCATCGACTGCTGCACCGGCCTCAGATAAAACTTGCCTCATGGTGAAAGTCAAAGTTTGGTACTGAGATTCAGTGTAGTAACCACGAGCAATACCAGATTGATTTGTCACGATCACCAGAGAAAATCCTGCATGTTTGAGGGCACGCATTGCAACTAACGCGCCGGGGACGAATTCAAAGTTCTCCCACCTGCTTACATAGCCATGGTCTATATTAACTACGCCGTCACGGTCTAAGAAAACCGCCTTACGAAGAAATTGCACTGTTTACCCGCCAAGAATTCGTTTGACGATTGCGGTGGTTGAATAACCATCCACAAACGGGATGGCCACAGCATCACCTCCCCAACTGCGCATAAAGCGAGTTTCCTCAAGGGTTTCCATGTCGTAGTCACCGCCCTTAACGTAGATCTCAGGCTTAAGCTTCTTGATCAGCTCGACAGGTGTCGGCTCGTCGAAAAAAGTCACTAGCGCCACCGAGGCCAAACCTGCCAGCACAGCGGCCCGGTCTTCGGCCTTGTTCAAGGGCCGGTCAGGGCCCTTGCCTAGCATCTTGGCTGAAGCGTCTGAATTGACTGCAACGATCAGGGATCCGCCGAGTGCAGCCGCATTCTGGAGGTAGTTCACATGGCCACGGTGCAGCAAATCGAATACGCCATTCGTAAAAACTATTGGACGCGCCAACGCATCCAGACGCGCGAAGATATCTGCTTGTGCACAGACTTTATCCATCAAGCTCCACATACAAAAAGCTCTTCATAACTCACGGTAGATGTCCCGAACTTTGATACGACCAGGCCGCCTGCACGATTGGCAATCTCCATAGCCTGCGACATGCTTAAATCGCAGGCAAGCATCAAAGCCAAGGTCGCAATCACGGTGTCGCCCGCACCTGTAACATCCGCCACCTCGCGCACCTGAGCTTTGATATGCTCAACACTGTTAGCCTGAAACAGCGACATGCCGTCTTCGGAGCGAGTCAGCAGCAAGGCCTGTAGTCCCAGGGTGACGCAAAGGGCTTTTGCTTTTCGTTGCAGATCATCCTCGTCACTCCAACTGCCGACCACCTGGCGCATCTCTGCACGGTTAGGCGTGATAACAGTAGCGCCGGCGTAACGTGAGTAATCAGTTCCTTTCGGATCGACAAGTATCAGCTTGCCAACGCTTTGCGCAATTTCGATCATGCGCGGAATATGCGCGAGTCCGCCTTTGCCATAGTCTGAAAAAAGAACTACGTCATGCTGAGGCAACTCGCGTTCAAAGTCAGCAAGCATCTGAGAGAGCACCTCATGGTCAGGCTCTTGCTCGAAATCTACGCGCATAAGTTGCTGCGAGCGGCCGATCAGCCTTAGTTTGACGATGGTCTGCAGCCGAGGGTCTTGGCCTAGCACAGCTTTTACTCCATGCGCCTGAAGCAGAACGGCTAACCTACGTGCCGGTTCATCTAGCCCCACCATAC
>CAIYWO010000441.1 GCA_903929925.1 uncultured beta proteobacterium
TGGATCGTTCCCATGTTGTCCCACATCAGCACATCCCCCGCCGTCCAGCGGTGCCGATAGCGAAACTGCGGCTGCAATTGATGCTCGAACAAGAAGTTCAGAATACGGTCGCTCTCTTCAGTGGGCAACTCGTTAATCTGCATCGAATAACCTGGGTTGGCGTAAAGAATCTTTTCGCCAGTAATTGGGTGTGTCAGAAAAACCGGATGTGAAACCGGCGGTTTGGCTTTGCGCTGCGCCTCGGTCAGCGGTGGGCGCGTGCAGCCTGGCTGCTTGCGCATGTTTTCCCAGAACTTGTTGAAGTCATGCAAGATCGTCTTGCCTTCAAGTTTGGTTTTGAGCTCTTCGGGCAGCGCGAGATACGCCGCACGCATGTTTGAAAACTCAGTGCCACCGAGCGGCTCGCCATTGCGCTGTGGAATTTCGAGGCCGTACAGAATGTTGGTGAACGCAATCATCTTGCTGTAGGACATATCTGTGTGCCAGTCCTGTCCCGCATCACCGAGGCCAATCGGCTTGCCGTCCTCGGTTTTCTTGTTGGACAAGATCATGACTTCCGGAATACCTGGTTCTTGATACATATTGGCCACATTGACTTCCAGCGTGCCAAACAAGCTACTGAAGTTTTTGAGCTGGAGGGCGGTCAAGTTCTGCTTTGGGAAACACAAGACCCCATATTTAGCCACCAGGCCCTCAACCGTCTTGTAGTCGTCGTGCGACAAGGGTTTTGACAGATCAAACTGTTCAACGCGCGCGCCTAGACCTTGTCCGCTCGGAGTAACTTGCATGGTCGACGACCTCAATATGACCTAAAGATGACGCAGTCTATCGGGTTGGACGCCTTTTCGCTAGAATACAAGCGTGAATTTACTGTTCTCATTTTAGAAACAATCGTTAAAAGGTATGGATAAGCTGCGTGCCATTGAGGTCTTCATCGAGGTCGCCCAGGGGCTGAGTTTCTCTGGCGCGGCGCAGCGCCTCGGTATGGCCAAGGGTAATGTCACCAAACATATCGCCTGGCTTGAGCAAACTATGGGTGCGCAGCTGTTGACCCGCAGCACAAAAAGCGTCAGCCTGACCGAGTCTGGCTTGTCTCTTTTAGAAAATGGCCGCGAACTGCTTGAGCGCGCCGAGGGGGTCGAGGCCGCAGTCCGGCAGTCTGTAAAAGAGCCCAAGGGCATGTTGCGCCTAGGCGCGCCTCCTTCGTTTGGCGCCTTTCACCTCGTACCTATCATCACAGCCTTTTCCTCTGCCCATCCGGACATCCAGGTGGTGCTTTATCTTGACGATGGGCGCAGTGATTTGGTGTCCGAGGGGCTGGATATGTCCGTGCGCATCGCCTCGAGCCTCAAAGATACTTCGCACGTGGCGCATCGCTTAGCGGTGGTGCCTCAGCTGCTCGTCGCATCGCCAGCCTATTTGGCGCGTCGTGGCACACCACAGGCGGTGTCCGATCTTGCTGAACACGATTGCATGGTGCATGCCCTGAAGTCACCCACCAATATCTGGACCTTTTTTAACGATCGTGCAGGTAAAACCAGCGTGCGGGTGCGCGGCACGATTCGAGCGAACTTTGGCGAGCCCTTGCGCCACGCCGCCCTGCTTGGCCATGGCATTTCCATGCACCCGACCTATATGGTGATGCAGGATATCCAGGCTGGTCGCCTGGTGAGCGTGATGCCTGAATTCAAGCCCATTGGCGTTGATATTTATGCAGTATTTCCCAGCCGCAAGAATTTGCCACTGCGCGTGCGAACGTTCCTGGATTTCTTACGGCAATGGTTCTCGGCAGCGGATTGGCACGCCTTTCAAAACGTGCCGTAAACTGTCTGAATTGCGTAGTTTTGCGGCTAGCGGAGGTTTGCTGGTTCGGCCATGATGGCATTTAGTACGAGCCCGATTGGGCATTGATGAATAGAGCAGTTTTTTAATATACGGAGATCGGCATGGCCTCGGTCAATAAAGTGATTTTGGTTGGTAATCTTGGACGTGACCCCGAGGTCCGTTACAGCCCTGATGGCGCAGCTATTTGTAACGTGTCGATTGCGACCACCAGCAACTGGAAAGATAAAACCTCGGGTGAGCGCCGCGAAGAAACCGAGTGGCATCGCGTGGTGTTCTATAACCGCCTCGCTGAGATCGCCGGCGAATACTTGCGCAAAGGTCGTCCTGTCTACGTTGAGGGCCGACTCAAAACGCGCAAGTGGCAAAACAAAGAAGGCGTTGATCAGTACACAACTGAAGTCATCGCAGACCAAATGCAAATGCTGGGTGGGCGTGACGGTGCCGAGGGTGGTTCGATGGGTGGTGGCGAAGGTGCACCACGTCCAGCAGCTCGTGCTCCCCAGGCGCAGCGTCCAGCCGCTCCTGCAGCCGGCGGCGCCAATCTGGCTGATATGGATGACGACATTCCGTTTTAAATCCAGCTAACTCAAGCTGCGCGCGCTGTCATGCTTGCTTACAAAATAGTGAGCCGAACAGCGCGCAAA
>CAIYWO010000442.1 GCA_903929925.1 uncultured beta proteobacterium
ACGTCCAGACTTTAATACAAACAGGACGACGGTGGTGACCCCTAAGGCTGCACTCTCGGTCGCGGTTGCGATACCAAAATACAGGCTACCCATGACCACGCCAAAGACGATCATTGGAGGAATGAGGTGCACCGACACTTTAAGCTTATCGCTGAAGGACACTTTCTCTTCACGCATCGCGTTGCCACTAAGCAAGCTTGTGATCGCGATGTACAGCATAAAAGAGCCTGTTAGCAACAGCCCTGGAATGATGCCAGCGATGAATAGTTTGCCGATCGAGTTGCTCGTCAATGAGCCGTAGATAATCATGTTGACGCTGGGTGGAATTAAAATTCCCAACGTACCGCCCGCCGCGATCGAGCCTAGAGACGGTCGAATCGGATAGCCGCGCTTCATGAGCGACGGCAAAGCGACTGTCGAGATTGTCGCCGCCGTTGCGACCGAAGATCCCGAGGTGGCAGCGAACAAAGCGCAGCTACCGATGTTTGTGTGGAGTAACCCACCAGGGAGTCGACCAAACCAAGCAGAAAGCGCCAAATACATTCTGTCTGCAATGCCGGATCGAAGCAACAGCTCGCCAAGCAAAATGAACAGCGGAATTGAGGTGAGTAGGTTCTCGTTTTGCACGCCCCAAAGAACGGGCGCGATAGAGTTCATAAACGGCAGACCATAGACGGCGACGCCGCCCACGATGCCGACTAGCGCCATCGAGACCGCGATAGGAACGCCGGCGATCATCATGAACACCATGATCAAAAATGCAATAGTGACGATGGTCGGATTCATGATTTATTTGTAATCTCATCAATGTTGGAGCGTTGTGCAAGGTCGTCGAGTTCTTCCTTAATTTCTTCCTTGGCACTTTTGGGCTGAAACTCTTCATTTAGTTCGGTGATCTGCCCAGTCGCCAAGAGAAAGGTGGCGCGTATAGCCCAGACTGTTGTGACACAGGCGAATATAACTAAGCCGGCGTACCAAATTGATTGTGGATAAATCAGTGGAGTTGCCCACGGCGTTTGCGCCGTGCTGCTATATGCGATCGTATCTGTGAGTACGTTGATTGTGACGTAACACAAGAAGATTGCGAATACCGCCATACTCGTGGCAGAAAACCAGTTCATCCATCCCTGAAGCCGAGTTGGATACTTCTCGTGGAACACATCGACGCGAATGTGGTTCCTACCGAACACGGCTAGACTGAAGGCGAGTGTTGAGCCAATTGCCAACGCGTAGCCCCCGAGTTCATCGGCACCCTGAAGGGAAACGTTAAAGAGTTTTCTCGCGATCGTCTCAATTGTGACGATGATGACGAGCACTCCAAAAATCCCGCCAAACAGGATGCTTAAGATACTTTCTAGCCGTGTTTTCATGCTGATGCCTTATTTCACGCCAAGGATTGGACCAACAGCTTTTTTCCAATCAGCAGAGCAGGTTGGATTGGTTTTGTCGCATACTGGTGCCCAAGCTGGGAACGACAGTTTGTCTACGACACTACCGACCAACTTGATATCCGCTTCAGACACTTTTGCAGTCGTGACCTTAAACTTCTTACCGGTTGTGCAAGGATCTGAGCCTTCGTTGCAGCGTAGGGCGTCTTGATACAGCTCTTCCGAATATTTCCAGATGTCGTTGGTCATTTCAGTAAAGGCTGCTTGCAGTTTGACTTGTTGATCTGGTTTCAGACGATTCCAGGTTTTGAGCGAGATTGCATAGCCGTTAAAGCCCATTTGAAAGCCGAGTGGCAACTGATGGGTCACAATCTCAGTCCACGATGCTGAGTTTGCTGAGCTTGGACCGGTGACCGCACAGTCAACTACGCCCAATGACAGTGCCTGATGCACATCGCTAAAGCCCATCGGTACCGGTGTGGCGCCGAGCGACTCTAGGAACTTAGCCATGATTTGGTCGGTTACGCGGACTTTCATGCCTTTCACGTCAGCAAGTTGAGCGATCGGCTTTTTACAGAACAACATTTGTGGACCGAAGGGCCAGTGACCCAATAACTTGATGCCGAACTGCTTTTGCAAGCGTGCATCTAGTACGGGTGCCCAAGCGTCAGCTGCTTTACGGCTTGTGGCGTAATCTGGGCTGCCACCGACCAAGTCCAGTCCAATCAAGGAGGGCTCGTCGCGTGAGTTCTGCGAGAAGCGTAGTGAGACCAAGTCAAACAAACCAGTCTTCATCACACGCAATTGCTCGGTATCTTTAATGCCCAGCGTATCCATCGGCTTGTATTCGACCGTGATCGGCAAACCGGTTTTAGCAGCGAGCTGCTCAAAGAAAGGTTGTTCACGATTTTTCTGGATGTTGCCAGTGGCCAAAGGCTGACCAATCACCTTGATAGTGATATTTTGTGCCTGCGTAGTTGGCATCGCTAAAAAGAGACTACTTAAGGCAAGTGGTGCGATATAGCGTTTAATCAAAGACATAATGAACTCCGGTGAGGGAAGGGAATATTGTCAGTAACCCATCGCGCGAGGCAGGGTTGTCACAATTGCAGGGAAAAACAGGCAAAGCAAAAGAACGGCATACATTAACGCAACAAAGGGCCAAATGTTTGTGACGAGCTCTCGCATGCGTATACCCGTCACGCCACACACAACAAAGAGGACAACACCTACAGGTGGTGTCAGCATCCCGATTACTAAGTTAAGAACGAAAAGGAATCCGAAGTGCAGTGGGTCAATGCCGTACTGGATCGCAATCGGGTGCAATAGCGGGACCAGCATAATGTAGGCTGAGTTCGATTCCAAAAACATGCCGACGATGAACAGTAATACTGCAACGAGTAAGAGATAGACAATCGGATCTTTTGTAATAGAAAACAGCAACTCTGAAAGTTTCTGCGGCATTAGATCAACTGTCATTAGGTACGTAATGACTGAGGCGAAGGCAATTAAGGCACCGACCACTGCTGTCGTAATGGCAGCTCTAACAATAATGCCAGGAAGATCCGAGATCTTTAAAGTTCGGGTAATGAAGAACCCAAGAATCAACGCGTACACGACCGAGATAGCTGAGCCCTCTGTCGCAGTAAAAGCACCCGCGATAATTCCACCGATGATCAGTAAGGGCATAAACAGTACGATGGCCGAGCGACGTGTCTCAATCCATAAGCGCTTGAACTGAAACGGTTCACCTGTCGTGTGCCAGCCTCTGCGTGTGGTTATCCAGGAGCACAGCACCATAAATCCTACCGTAATGAGTATCCCCGGGACTACGCCCGCCATGAACATCCCGCCGACAGAGACAGATGGGCCTGCCATAAAGGCATACACAATCATCGCTGCAGATGGTGGAATGATGGGACCAAGGTTCGCAGCGGCAGCAACAATCGCGCTGGCAAAGCCCTTGTCATAAATTTTCGATAGTGATGGCACCAGGATGGCTGAGAGGGCGCTTGCGTCTGATACTGCCGTGCCAGACACGGTGGCGAGCCCAGCACCTGACAACATCGTGACATGAGCAAGTCCGCCTCGTACGCGACCAACCAGTGCATTGGCAAAGGAGATTAAGCGCTCAATGATTCCGGCTTTGATCATCAACTCACCCGACAGCATAAAGAACGGGATCGCCATGAGCGGGAAAGAGTTAATCGAATACATCATTCGTTGCGGAATGATGGAGATATCAATTCCAGAGAGCCAGATCGCAACAAGGGAGCTCAATCCCATTGCGAAAGCGATCGGTAATCCCATTAGGGCCACTACCATGAAGCCAATGACGACCATGGTGCTCATTCGGCGTCTCCAACATGCTTAGTGGGGGCTTCTGTGATGGCGATGCGAGTCAAGTGCATGGCGGTGTAAAGCATCCCAATTCCAACTGCTACAAAAAAATAAGCGACACTAATATCGAGTGTCGCCATTTTTTCATCCCACTGGTCTTTGCAGAGCTCAATGCAGGACCAGGCGATCGCGTAACAAAGTGCGGCACAGACTGCCGCGCTCATTTTCTTGACTAGCCGTTGTTGACTCGCAGAGAATTTATCGACGAATAGATCGATGCCAATATGGGCCCCTTGCGCTGCCGCAAGGGGAATTGAGAGAAAGACGACCCAGACAAAGGCCAAGCGCCCAGACTCATCGGCCCAGTCGATCGACATGTTCAGGCCGTACCGTAAAGCAACCTGAGCGGAAACGATGCCCACCATAAAAGAAAAAATAGTTACAACAGCTGCGATGAGGATGAAATCCATCCCTCGAAAGAGTTTTCCAAGTGTTGTGCTCGTATCGTAGGGAATGGGGATTGCGCTCATCATCGTCGTCCGTCATGTCTCTTTATTATTTTGAGGTTTCTGCCAGCACTTGATTGACCAAGTCAGCACCTGCACGCTTCTTGACGCTCTCAACCACTGGGGCTGTCAGCTTACGCATCTGCTCAAAGGTTTCTGCC
>CAIYWO010000443.1 GCA_903929925.1 uncultured beta proteobacterium
AGGAGATGCGACGACCTTTAAAGACATGGCCAACGGCGTCCCAGGTTTGGAAGTACGTATGCCATTATTGTTTTCAGAAGGCGTACTCAAAGGTCGTATGACCATCGAGCGCTTCGTTGCAGTAACGGCAACTAACCATGCACGCACGTATGGGATGTATCCACAAAAAGGAACAATCGCTGTCGGTAGCGACGCGGATCTTGCGATTTGGAATCCAGAGAAAGCCGTCACGATTTCAACCAAGATGCTGCATGACAACGTTGGCTATACGCCCTATGAAGGCAAGCAGATCACGGGCTGGCCTGAGCAAGTATTTAGCCGTGGGCGCTTGGTTGTGACCGATGGAAAATTACAAGCCGAACGCGGCTCTGGAAAATTCATCAAACGCTCAACACCTGAACCTGTTCTGCGTCAGCGCCTGACCGGCAACCCCAACTCGGTTATGCGTAAGTATTTTTCTGTCGATCCGTCGGAGAAGCATTAATCATGAGCAAACACCCCTTTGGTCTAGCCGTCGCTCAGCTCGGCCCAATTCAGCCTAACGACACCCGCAAGCAGGCTGTCGCGCGCCTATTGGAGATGATGAAAGAGGCGGCAGGCCGTGGCGCAAAAATGGTTGTGTTTCCTGAGCTCGCGCTCACAACGTTTTTCCCGCGGTATTGGATGACAGAAAAAGAAGCGATTGATCGCTACTTTGAAAAGTCGATGCCTGGACCAGAAACACAAGTGCTGTTCGACACGGCAAAAAAACTCAATATTGGCTTTTATCTTGGCTACGCAGAGGTATCGGCTGAGGGCAAGTGTTTCAATACCTCGATCTTGGTCAATCAGCAGGCAGAGATTGTTGGTCGCTACAGAAAAATTCATCTGCCTGGACACAGCGACAACAAAGCGCATGCGCCCTTTCAGCACCTAGAGAAGAAGTATTTTGAAGTCGGTAACGAAGGCTTCAACGTTTGGGAAACGATGGACTCCCGTATCGGCATGTTGCTGTGTAACGATCGCCGTTGGGGAGAAGCCTGGCGCGTGCTGGCCTTGCAGAACGCCGAGATCGTTGCCGTCGGGTACAACACACCTTCACAAAACATTCACTGGAATGAGCCCCCTCACCTAAGAATGTTCCATCACATTCTGTCCTTGCAAGCGGCCGCCTATCAAAACTGCGTGTGGGTCGCCGCTGCTGGCAAAGCAGGAAAAGAAGATGGCTTTCACTTGTTCGCGGGCTCTGCGATTGTGGCCCCCACTGGTGAGATCGTCGCGCAGGCTCAAGGCGAAGATGATGAAGTTATCTTCTGCCAAGCAGATCTCGCGCTTGGCGACACCTTTAAACAACATATTTTTAATTTCGCCGCCCATCGGCGTCCCGAACACTACACACTCATCACAGAGCGCGTAGGGCCAGGTGCCGCCTTGGGTAAACCTCCACTGCTCTAAAAAGGACTGATGATGACTAGCCTTACTTCTTTGTCGAATCGTGCCGGACGTTTTGGTCTGGTGCTGGCTCTCAGCGCTGCCTGTGCATCGGCCGCCTGGGCAAACAAACCACTTGCTACGGGCGTTGACGCAACCTTCGCTCCACACGCCATGCCAAAGCTTGGTGGCGGTATTGATGGTTTTAACGTTGAGTTGGGACACGCGTTGGCCAAACAACTCGGCACCACCATTACCATTGATGGCACAGAGTTTTCAGCGCTGATTCCTGGGCTGAACGCTAAAAAATACGACTTTGTTTTGGCACCTACCACCGTGACCGAAGCACGCGCCAAAGCTCTGTTGTTCTCGGAGGGCTATCTGAATACCGACTTTGCGTTTGTACAAGACAAGAAGACACCCGACATGAAGTCGCTTGACGACCTCAAGGGCAAAACCATTTCAGTCAACAAAGGTTCTGCCTACGAATCTTGGGCACGTGATAATGCAGCCAAGTATGACTTTAAATTTGATGTCTATGCAACCAATGCTGATGCCATTCAAGCTGTTCAGTCGGGCCGTGCCTATGCCAATATGGCGGGTAACACTGTCGCTGCCTGGGCTGCCAAGCAAAACCCAGCTGTCAAAATGACCTATGTTTTGCCAACAGGCTTGGTCTGGTCGCTTGCCTTCCGTCTCGACGATAAAGAAGGTCGCGATCGCATTTCAAGTGCTTTGAAATGCTTGAAGCAAAACGGCACCGTATCTAAGCTTGCTCAGAAATGGTTTGGCTTTACGCCAGCCCCCGGATCGGCAGCAGTGACAATTACCCCCGGACAAGGTGTGCCGAACATGCCTGGCTACGACCCAACACCTGTCAACCTTAAGTGCTAAGACGACTCTGGACGACATGATGCAAAGCCCGATTCTGAAAATTACCGGTCTACACAAATCCTTTGGTGACAACGAAGTGCTCAAGGGCATCGACTTGAGCGTCACGAAGGGACAACTGGTTTTCATGATCGGGCCGTCCGGGTCTGGCAAAAGCACGCTCTTGCGCTGTTGCAATCGACTAGAAGAGCCAAGCGCTGGCACGATTCTGGTCGATGGTGAAGACATCACGGCTGCGAAAGCAGATCTCAATCGTATCCGCCAAGACATTGGCATGGTGTTTCAGCACTTCAACTTATATCGTCATATGTCGGTACTCGACAATGTCACCCTAGCTTTGCGAAAAGTGCAAAAGCTTTCAAAGAGCGAAGCAAATGAGCGTGGCCTAGACGCTCTGAAGCGTGTCGGGTTATTCGAAAAAGCAGCATCCTTCCCAGACCAGCTTTCCGGTGGGCAGCAGCAACGTGTGGGTATTGCGCGCTCGTTAGCGCTCCGCCCCAAGGTTGTTTTGTTTGATGAGCCGACAAGCGCGCTCGATCCAGAATTAGTCGGTGACGTACTGAAAGTCATGCGTGAACTGAAAGACGACGG
>CAIYWO010000444.1 GCA_903929925.1 uncultured beta proteobacterium
CGCCCAAGAGGGGCGTTTTGCTCGGAACCTTCGCCCAGACCAATCGCCATCGGCACCATGCCGATGATCATCGCGAGTGCGGTCATGAGCACCGGACGTAACCGAGTCGAGCCTGCATCGAGTGCGGCGGCGAGGGGGCTAAGACCGTCAAGCAGTCGTTGTCGAGCAAAAGAGATCACCAACACACTGTTAGCGGTTGCTACCCCCATGGTCATAATTGCTCCAGTTAGGGCGGGTACGCTCAAATTTGTGGCCGTCAGAATGAGCATCCACGCGATACCTGCAAGTGCTGCGATGAGTGCGGCAATCACGATAAAGGGGTCAAGCCATGATTGAAAATTAATCACAATCAGCAAATAGACTAAAAGAATTGCACCAACCAAGCCGACACCAAGGCCAACGAAGGACTCGTGCATAGTTTCAACTTGACCACGCATTTCGATGCGACTCCCTCTTGGCAGCTGAGACTTTGCTTCATCCACAATCACCTGAATTTCTTTGGCCACGGACGCGAGGTCGCGACCCCGCACGTTCGCATAGATGTTGATTGCGGGTAGGATGTTGTAACGCGTAAAGATGGCAAACTCTGTCGTGGGGGATGCGGTAACCAGGTTCCCCAGCAGTTGAGTTCCTCGTCCAGCAGCGCTGTTGATGGCGGATGCCGCGTTGGAAGCGGCCGCGTTGGAAGGTCCAACGGGCAATCGCAGTAATTCGTCCAGAGAGCTGATATTTGACTGAGGTGCCTGAACTTGTATGGCGTAGCTGATGTTGTTGTTCGGGTTTAGCCAAAAATTTGGAGAGGTCTGAGAACTACCGGACAGTGGAAGCAAAACGTTCTGGGCGAGGTCGGCCGGCGTCAGTCCCATCGCCTGCATACGGGTGCGATCCATGGTCAGGGCAATCGCAGGCCGATCTAGTCGTTGGTGGATATGCACATCGGTGGCGCCAGGCACGGCGGCGACTTTGCTCACCAGTTTCGCTGCGAGCTGTTGATTGCCAGCGTAGTTGTTGCCAACAATCTGTACGTCGATGGCGGAGGGTATGCCGAAGTTCAATATCTGCGTAACGATATCGGCGGCTTGGTAGAAAAACTCAACGCCTGGAAAACTCTTGCGCAACTCAGGCATGAGCTTATCCATGTAGTATTCGCTCGATTTTTTATGACCAGGCTTGAGCGTGATCATGATGTCGGCATCGAACGAGCCGATCGTGCCTGAACTACTGTAGGAAAGGTTAATGCCGCTATTGGGTTGGCCCACGTTGTCTAAGATGCCATCGAGCTCCGCAGCCGGAATGACCCGACGGATGACGGTTTGCACCTCGTCCGCGATGATGGCGGTGCGCTCGACTCGTGTCCCACTGGGAGCGCGCATATGCAATTTGATTTGACCAGTATCTACGGTAGGAAATAAATCCCGGCCCAGTAAGGCGTAAATCCCACAGGACAGAATACAAAAACCAAGGAAGCCGAGGATGAAGCGCAGGCGATGCTCGAGCAGTCTTTCGAGCACGATGGCATAGGTGGCGCGGAACCGTTCGAATTTTTCGTTAAAGCGGACGTGCGCGCGATGAATACCTGAGGCGAACCAACCAGGTGTGCCTTGATTTTTTAAGAGCAAGTACGCCATTGTTGGGACAAGTGTTCGCGACAGTACATAAGAGGCAAGCATCGCGAAGCTCACTGCCTCGGCGAGCGGCACAAAAAGGTATCGCGCCACCCCACCCAAGAAAAACATGGGCACGAACACAATACAGATACAAAGGGTTGAGACAAAGGTTGGTACCGCGATCTCGCCCGCACCATCCATGACCGCCTCGTAGAGGCCTTTGCCCATATGGAGGTGACGCTCAATATTTTCGATCGTGACGGTCGCATCATCAACCAAAATACCGACCGCGAGCGCAAGGCCTCCAAGCGTCATGATGTTGATTGTTTGTCCGATGAGGTACAACACAATCAAGGACGTGAAGATTGAAAGCGGTATGGAGATCGCAACGATGACAGTCGTACGCCAATTCCCTAGAAAAAGTAGCAGCATGATCGCCGTCAGAGCGCCAGCCAGAAGTGCCTCGTGGATCACCCCGGAAATGGCCTGTTTGACGAATACCGACTGGTCTGCAAGCAACGTGACGTCAATGCCCTCTGGCAGTAACGGCAGCAACGTCGGCAGCATTGTCTTGATTCTGCTGACGACATCCAGCGTTGAGGCGCCACCATTCTTAAGCGCCGTCAGTAACAGGCCGCGCTCGCCGTTTTGACGCACGATGTTGATTTGTGGAGAAAAGCCGTCCCGTACATGCGCAACCTCGCGTAGGTAGGTGGTGGCGCCATTGACGGTTCGCACTGGAATGTTGTTAAGCCCCGCAATGCTGACAGGTGATGAGTTCATCGAGATATTGAACTCGACATTATCAATTTTGGTCGTGCCCGAGGGAAGGGTCAAGTTCTGGGTTGTGATCGCATTGATGACATCCGAAGAGGTCATTCCTTTGGCCCTTAAGGCTTCTGGATCAATATCGACAGAGACGGCACGCGCCTTGCCACCATAGGGAAACGGCATGGCAAGCCCGGGGATTGTGATCAGCTGTGGGCGCAGAATATTAAGTGCTGAGTCGAAGAGTTCTTTCTCGGACAGTGTCTTACTCGACATGCCGATTTGAACCACTGGGATCGACGAGGCTGTGTACTTGATGACCAGGGGAGGTGTAATGCCCGGCGGCATTTGTCGCAGCGCCGACTGCGACACCGCCACGACTTGCGACACAGCCATTTGAATATTTACGTTGGGCTGAAAGTAAATTTTGATGATCGTCAGGCCACCCAGTGACCGCGATTCGATCGTTTTGATATCACTGACGGTCGTGGTGAGCGATCGTTCGTGCGTCTGCGCAATCCGATTACCCATCTGCTGGGCTGACAAGCCGTTGTAGCTCCAGATCACTGTCACAACAGGGATGTCGATTTCGGGCAAGACATCGACCGGCGTGCGCATCACCGCAAGCGGTGTGGAGAGCAGGATGAGGATTGCCATCACAATAAATGTGTAAGGCCGCTCTAACGCTGTCCTAACAATCCACATCCGACATACCTGTGCTAAGAATTGTCCCCACTCGGTGGGTGTGTCACCCAAAAAAGTGAGTGTTTTCCAATACTTGGTAAAGCTTTGGAGTATAGAGGAAGGCTTTCTTCAAAGGATAGTTGTATTTATGGCTTGCTCTTGTTTGTTGTGGAACAGCAATAAGTTTGAAAAGATAAGTATTATTTAGTTTTGTTATGCGGAGACTTTGGATTCAAACCGCTGGCTAAGCATTTATGATGTGCTCACCGATAGGAGAGCTTAGCCATGAGTCAATCAAGTTTGCTGACGTTTGTGCAGGATATGTCGAAAATGCTGCAAAGCAGACCCCCTGAACCGGAGATCTTGACGCGCGGATCGGCCTTGTTGGCAAGGCTTGTGGCAAACGACAATTGGTTGCCTGAGGTGTTCACGAGAGCACATCCCCAGCACTACCAGCAGTACTTGTTGTACGCGGATCCGTTGGACTTGTTCTCTATCGTCAGTTTTGTGTGGGGCCCGGGGCAAAAAACGCCAGTGCATGACCACATGACCTGGGGCTTGATCGGGATGTTGCGAGGCAAAGAGGTGGATACCCATTACCACAGGCAAAGCGATGGTAGTTTGCGTCGCGGTGATGCGGTCATCTTATCGCCCGGTGCAGTCGGCTCAGTGTCACCGTCGACGCACGACGTGCATGAGGTCGCAAATTTTTATCAAGATCGGACATCGATTAGCATTCACGTCTACGGTGGGAACATCGGTCGCATTAATCGCCATGTCTTCGATCCAGCGACGGGTGTATCAAAATCTTTTGTGTCGGGCTATTGCAATAGCGTCGTACCCAATCTTTGGAAATAAATTAGATGGCTGTGCCAAACGAACCTTCGATTCAGAACGCTGATTACGCAGCAGTGCGCTCTGCACTGCTTGAGCGTCGCGAAATTGCTTTGTTGGACGTGCGCGAAGAAGATCCTCACGCGCAATGTCACCCACTCTTCGCAGCGAATTTTCCTTTATCGCGTGTGGAAGCTGATGCCTACGCGGTACTGCCGCGTCGCGATGTCTGGATTGTCACGCTTGATGAAGGCGATGTCCCGAGTGAACAAAGCGATGCAATGTTGGCAGCAAGGCGCCTAGTGCGTCTGGGCTATCGCAACGTATCGGTGTTTCAAGGTGGTATCCGTGCATGGCGAGCTGCGGGAGGGGAGCTGTTCCGTGATGTCAATGTCCCAAGTAAATCCTTTGGTGAACTCGTGGAGTCCAAGAGTCACACCCCCTCGCTACCCGCTGAAGAGGTGCAGGCTCTTATCGACGCTCAGGCGGATGTCGTCATTGTGGATGCACGGCGTTTTGATGA
>CAIYWO010000445.1 GCA_903929925.1 uncultured beta proteobacterium
CGACTTCCCCCTTCTGCTTTCGAACGGGAATCTTGTGCAACAGCGCGAGCTTGAGTCGGGCCGCCACGAGGCACAATGGCACGATCCCTTCGCAAAGCCTAGCTATTTATTTGCAGTGGTCGCGGGTGATTTCGTTTGTCGCGACCACCACACACGTACAGCCAGTGGCCGCGAGGTCTTGCTGCAGGTCTATAGTGATGTCGGGACCGAAGATCAAACCGAATGGGCGATGGAATCCTTAGAACGAGCCCTGCGTTGGGATGAGGCACGCTTTGGTTTGGAGCTTGATCTGGACCGCTTCATGATCGTCGCAGCACGCGACTTCAATATGGGCGCGATGGAAAACAAGGGGCTGAACATTTTTAACGCAGCCTATGTTCTAGCCAACCCGAATACCGCAACGGATGGGAATTTTCAAGCGATTGAATCCGTGATCGGACATGAATACTTCCACAACTGGACCGGCAACCGCGTTACGTGTCGGGACTGGTTCGAATTAAGCCTGAAAGAAGGCTTGACTGTATTTCGTGATCAGGAATTCACCGCTGACATGATGGCCGCAGGACTCGCGCCGACAGAGGCCGCGAGCGCACGTGCGGTGCAGCGCATCGACGATGTCATGGGTTTGCGCTTGAGTCAGTTTCCAGAGGACCGCGGGCCGATGGCCCACCCAATTCGTCCAGAGAGCTATCAAGAAATCAGTAACTTTTACACTGCGACTGTGTACTCAAAGGGCGCAGAAGTGATTCGCATGATGCATACGCTGCTGGGCGAGCAAGCCTTCCGCGCAGGCATGGACGAATACTTCCGGCGCCATGATGGGCAGGCTGTGACCTGCGATGACTTCGTCAACGCCATGCAATGGGCACTTCAGCAAACAGCACCGCACAAGAACCTGGATGTGTTCAGGCACTGGTATAGCCAGGCAGGTACGCCACGCGTTTCCGTGCAACTCCAGCATGACCCTGTTGCTAAGCGCTGCATTGTGACGCTCACGCAAGACTGCCCGGCAGTCGGCGTTGAAAAAGCGTCCACGATTGTTAAGAAGCCGTTTCACATCCCTGTCACGATCGGCCTATTGGACGAGGCCGGCAAGTCTGTGTCACCAGAAGTCACCTTAGAGCTTAAAGAGCCAAGCCAAACCTGGACCTTTGACAATATTGCGACACGCCCTACTCCATCGTTATTGAGAAATTTCTCAGCACCTGTTTCGATTGCTTATGCATACCAGGATCAAGAACTCGCCTTGCTGAGTGCGTATGACGACAACGCCTTCACACGCTGGGAAGCTGGACAAGAAATCGCCTCACGCAAAATGATCGGGCTCGCCCAGTCGTGGCGGCAACAAGCCACGTTTGCTGAGCTTGATCCACTGTTGGCTAAAAGTTGGTCGGCCTCGTTAGTGGACAAAGATTTGGATGCTGGCTACCGAGCACGCCTACTGACTCTTCCACCGAGCCATGCTGTCGCAGAACGTATGGAGCAGATGGATCCACTCGCTGTGCTCGAAGTTCGCACACGCATTCGAGAGCAGTTGGGCTGCGCGCACGCGGCAACGCTGCTAGAGACCTATCAGGCAAATCTGACGCCCGGGCAATACTCCCCTGCCCCAGGTCCCTCAGGTAAGCGCGCGCTCAAGAACCTTGCGCTCGGTTACCTCATGACCAGCCAGAACCCAGCCGCGGCTAATCTGGCGCAGACACAGTTCAAGCATGCTACAAATATGACAGACAGAATGGCAGCGTTTGCGTCTCTGATTCATGATGGACAACCTGAACTCAGCGGACCTGCAGCCACACAGTTTTATGAAGCTTGGCAACACGACCAACTGGTGGTGGATAAATGGTTTGGCACCCTGGCAAGCTCACCACGCACTGGCGTCAACGAGCTGACAGACTTGATGGCACATCCTGCCTTCACCATGCGTAATCCGAACCGCGTTCGCTCCGTTGTCTTTGCTTTCTGCATGAGCAACACGCGCGGCTTCCATGCACAAGATGGCCAGGGCTATCAGCTCTGGAGCGACCAGGTTCTAGCGCTTGATGCGATCAACCCAGAGATTGCAGCCCGCCTGGCGCGCGCAGGCGATCAGTGGGCGCGCTTTATCCCCGAAGTCAGCCAGCGGCTCCATGCCCAACTTGAACGTATCGCTACACATCCGACCCTATCTCGCAATACACTAGAAATCGTCTCAAAAGCACTTTCACTTTGACCTTCAGGACAGCCTTGAAACCATGAAACGTAAAACCCTTACGCAATACCTAGTAGAACAACAACGCGCTGCGCATGCACTCAGCGCAGAGGTACGCCTTTTGGTCGAGATCGTGTCGCGTGCCTGCAAAACGATTAGCCATGCTGTGAGCAAAGGCGCCCTAGGTGGCGTGTTAGGCAGCCTGGAAAGCGAAAACGTTCAGGGTGAAGTACAGAAAAAACTCGACGTAATGTCTAACGAAGTTCTGCTTGAAGCGAATGAATGGGGTGGTCACTTAGCCGCGATGGCGTCCGAAGAAATGGAAACCATCCACTTGATTCCTAACCGCTACCCGAAGGGCGAGTTTTTACTCTTGTTTGATCCACTCGACGGCTCGTCAAACATCGATGTCAACGTATCCATCGGAACGATTTTCTCTGTCTTGCGCGCACCAGCAAGTGCCTCGGGGCGCGAGATCACCGAAGAGGACTTCCTGCAGCCAGGCACCACTCAAGTCGTTGCCGGCTATGCAATTTATGGCCCACAAACGATGCTAGTCCTGACGATTGGCCAAGGCGTGGTGGCCTTTACGCTCGACCGCGAAATGGGCTCGTGGATCCTGACGAGTGAGAACATCAGAATCCCCGAGGACACCAAAGAATTCTCAATCAACATGTCGAATATGCGCCACTGGGCACCACCCGTGCGCAAATACATTGACGAGTGTTTGGCAGGCAAAACAGGCGAGCGGGGCAAAGACTTCAACATGCGCTGGATTGCGTCCATGGTCGCAGACGTGCATCGCCTCATCACTCGCGGCGGTATCTTCATGTACCCCTGGGATTCACGTGAGCCGAACAAGCCAGGCAAGCTGCGTCTGATGTACGAAGCAAACCCGATGAGCATGTTGGTTGAGCAAGCAGGCGGCGCAGCCACCGACGGCAATCAGCGTATTCTGGATATTCAACCGACCAGCCTGCACCAGCGTGTGGGTGTGGTCTTAGGCTCTAAAAACGAGGTGGACCGCGTCACCCGCTACCATCACGAAGCCAAAGTTTAAGGGCTTCGGGCTAAGCGCTTTCGTTTAAGCAGCTCCAAAGCAAAAAAGCCTGCCAATTTTTCGGCAGGCTTTTTTGTGGGCAACGCCCCTGGGCAGACTTAGTCCAGAGTGAAGACCGTTGCACCCGTGGTCTTGCGTGCAGCAAGAGCCGTTTGTGCCGCACCAGCCTGCTCAAGCGGATAACGCTGATCAATGCGAACTTTGATTTTTTTCTTCAGCACCAAATCAAAGAGCTCATCGGCAGCAGCTTGCATTTTTTCAGCAGTATTGACGTGGGTGCCCAGAGTTGGACGCGTCACGAACAACGAACCTTTTGCAGCGAGGATGCCGAGGTTGACGCCATCGACCGCACCAGAGGCGTTGCCATAGCTGACCATCAAACCGCGTGGCTGCAAGCAGTCAAGCGAGGTAACCCAAGTGTCTTTA
>CAIYWO010000446.1 GCA_903929925.1 uncultured beta proteobacterium
CGCATCAATTTGACGAAGGCTAAATTCTTCCTTGGCTGCGGCCACATAGAGATCTTCAGCATGGGCAAAGCCCAGTTGCTGCGCAAGCTGCTCAAGATTGACGGCCGTTTTGCCCAGGCGCTGCAGCTCTTTTTCAACCAGCGCCTGCCCCTGAACAGTGCGTTGTTGCAGCTCAATCGCGTTGAACCAGGCACGCACCTTAGCGCGCGCCCTTGGACTCGCCAAAAACCCTAACTGCAAGTTCAACCAGTCCCGCGAGGGCCCGCCAGACTTGGTTGTCACGATCTCAACGGTTTGCCCCGTCTGCAGTTGTGTCTGCAACGGGACCATTTGCCCATCGATGCGCGCCCCACGGCAGCGGTGCCCTAAATCGGTGTGCAGGTGGTAGGCAAAATCTACGGGCGTCGCGCCCGCCGGCAGTTCAATCACACGCGCTTGCGGCGACAGGACATAGATACGCTCTTGCGCCTCGCGTTGCGCGCGGGCAGACGTAGCCGGCGCTGGCCGATTACCCGCCTCGGTATTCCAGGCAAGTAGTTGTCGCATCCAAGCGAGTTGCTTGTCGTACGCAAGCGCCCCCGGAGTCGCCGGCGACTGTCCGCCCTTTGCACCGGCCTCTTTGTAGCGCCAGTGTGCGGCCATGCCGTATTCGGCGAATTCATGCATCGCTTGCGTACGAATCTGCACTTCGAACGGACGCCCGGACTCATCTGTCACCACCGTGTGCAACGAGCGATAGCCGTTGGGTTTAGGACGGGAGATGTAGTCATCAAACTCATCGGACACGGGCACCCAGCGCTCGTGCACCAAGCCCAAGGCGGTGTAACAGTCGCGTTCGTTTTGCACGATGATACGTAGCGCACGCACATCAAAGAGTTTTGAAAAGTCCAACTGCTTCAAGCGCATCTTGTTGTAGATGCTGTAGATATGTTTAGGGCGTCCACTCACCTCTGCGGTCACGCCCAGTTTTTGCAAGGCGCTCGTTAATTCTTCGATCGTGCGCGCGATGAAGGCTTCGCGTTCGACACGTTTTTCTTCGAGGAGTCGGGCGATTTCCTTATAACGAACCGGGTCAGTAAAACGGAACGCAAAGTCCTCCATCTCCCACTTGATTTGCCAAATCCCCAAGCGATTCGCCAACGGGGTGTAGAGATCGAGTGTCTCGGTAGCAAGTAGGGGATCACACGCAACTTTGCTTGCAGCATGCCACCGCAAGGTCTGCAATCGGGAGGCCAGTCTAATCAACACAATGCGCAAGTCCGCAGCCATCGCCAACAACATTTTGCGCAACATTTCTTTCTGCGCAAGCGCGTCGACCGCAGCGTCGCTCGCCCCCTTGGCGATAGACCCAAGTCGTAATAAAGCGCGGGTGCCCTGCACCAGACGGGCGACCTCGACTGAGTCAACCCCGGCGGGAGGAGGCGCATCGGCCCTCGACTGCACGCCATTGGCAGCCTCATCAGGAACGCCAACCAATAGCGCAGCACAACGCGTTGCCGCATCGGCCTGCATATCAGACAGAATCTGGGCAGAGCCTAGAGCGTGCTCAAGATGCGACTCACCCGCGGCATTACGCAGCGAAGCGAGCCGGTCGCAGGCCCACCGAACTGTCTGACGCACCTGCTCCTGATCGTGTGGGGTTAAACCCGCGACCAGGAGTTCGAGCGCAGAGTCGGTGAGCTGCGTAGGCAAAATAGCAGTTTAAATCGCGGCAGTCACCACGATTTCGACCTTGTAGTCGGCACTCGCCAAACGCGCTTCAATCGTTGCGCGTGGAGGTGCATTGCTGTCAGCAACCCAGGCGTCCCAGGCCTTGTTCATGCCATCAAACTCTTTCATGTTGGCAACAAAAATCTGGGTCATCAAAATCTTGGTCTTGTCCGAACCAGCAGTCGCCAGCAACTTGTCGATAACAGCCAAAATCTGGGTCGTCTGACCGGTGATGTCCTGCGTCGTATCGTCAGCCACCTGGCCAGCCAAATAGGCAACGCCATTGTGGATAGCCATATCAGAGAGTCGTTTGCCGACGTTTACACGGGTGATCTTGCTCATAGTGATTCCTTTTATCAATCAGGCGGGTGGCAACTCAAACACCTGACGCAAATACGTCAGATAGGCCTTGTCGTCGCACATGGTTTTTTCAGGCGCATCAGACACTTTGGCGACCGGTTGTCCATTGCATCGGATCATTTTCATGACGACTTGCAAAGGCTCATAACCCAAGTCGTTGGTGAGATTGGTCCCGATACCGAAGGCTGTTTTGCACCGTCCGGCAAACCTGCGGGTCAACTCGATCGCAAGCGGAAATGTTAACGCATCCGAAAAAATCAGGGTCTTGGCTCGCGGATCGACCCGATTGGCCTCATAGTGGGCAATCATGCGCTCGCCCCACTCGAAAGGATCACCCGAATCGTGGCGCGCACCGTCGAACAATTTGCAGAAATACATATCAAAATCGCGTAAAAAGGCACTCATGCCGTAGACATCCGAGAGCGCAATCCCCAGGTCGCCCCGGTACTCTTTTGCCCAGACCTCAAAGGCATACACCTGCGAGTCCCGCAAACGCGGACCAAGCGCCTGACACGCCTGTAAATACTCATGCGCCATCGTGCCCAAGGGAAGAACGCCGTGACGCATGGCGAGCCACACGTTACTGGTTCCTGCAAAATGCTCGCCCATTTGCGCCTTCATGGTTGTCACGACTTCTTCGTGCCAGACTTGAGAAAACCTGCGTCGCGTACCGTACTCGGCAACGCGAAACTCGCTTAAATCGTTGGCCTCAAGCACCAACTTCATCTTGTTTTGCAAGCGGGTGCGCCCCTCCTCCCAGTTGGGCGCCTGGCAGGTGCGGCGAAAGTACACCTCATTGACAATCGCCAAGACAGGGATCTCAAACAAAATCGTGTGTAGCCAGGAACCCTTCACCGAAATCGCGATTTCGCCAGGCGCCTCACCCTCGGACACGGTGATGCATTTTTCTGGCAAGTGAAAGAGCCCTAAAAAGTCAATGAAATCACTCTTGATGAAGCGCAAACTGCCCAGATACGTGAGCTCTGCCTCTGAAAACCGCAACTGGCAAAGGTCGTGAATTTCGGATCGGATCTCGTCAAGGTAGGGCCTGAGGTCCACTCCCTTATTCCGGCACTTGTATCGATACTCAACCTGCGCCGCAGGAAAATGATGCAAGACAACCTGCATCATGGTGAACTTGTAGAGGTCGGTGTCGAGTAGGGACTTAATGATCATGTCTAGGCCTGAAATATTTTCAAAACAGTAGCACAGCCACCTCCAGCACAAGGGATATCCCGAGCCACCCGGGCAAGATTGGTTAAACTAGCTCCTCATTCGATTCACTGGCTCAAAAATAGTGCCCGCCCGATCGCTTTCACAACCTCCCTTCTGGTGGAACCCATGACTCACGTCGTGACTGAAAACTGTATCAAGTGCAAATTTACGGATTGCGTAGACGTATGCCCCGTCGACTGTTTCCGTGAGGGCCCTAATTTTCTGGTGATTGACCCAGACGAGTGCATCGATTGCGCGGTCTGTATTCCTGAATGTCCAGCAAACGCGATTTTTGCCGAAGAGGACGTTCCACAAGACCAAATGAAGTTCATCGCACTGAACGCTGAACTTTCTCCTAAATTCGAAAGCATCAGCCGGTCAAAAAAACCGCTGCCCGATGCAGACGACTGGAATGGCAAACCGGACAAATTGCAGCATCTTGAGCGCTAAATACACACCTCAGACGGTCTTATCCAAGATCGTCTGGCTGAGCGATAAACTTTTTTCACTGAAGGTCACGCGTGACCCCGACTTTCAGTTCGTGCCCGGACAGTTCGCACGACTCGGCCTGCCGATTGACACCGAAGACCCCTTGATACCCAACGAGTGGCGCGCCTACTCCATGGTGTCGCACCCTGCCGAGAACGCGCTCGAGTTTTTCTCGGTGGTCGTCCCTGACGGAAAGTTCAGCCCGAAACTCGCCGAGCTTGCCCCGGGCGACACCCTCTGGATCAACAAGACGGTGTTTGGCTTTCTCACGCTAGAGCAGTTTCCCAGCGGCGAAGACCTTTGGCTGATCTCCACAGGAACGGGCCTTTCGGCCTACATTTCCATGCTGCGCGAAGCGAGTACATGGCAACGCTTCAAACGTATTATCGTGCTGCACGGCGTGCGACACGCTGGCGAACTCGCCTATCGCGACGAGCTGTTAGCGCTGCAGAGCCAGCACGGTACTGACGGCGGCGACGCCCGCGCGGAGCGGGCAGCAATGGTCTATCTGCCGGTGACTAGCCAAGAGCCGCTCAGCCTCTCGCTATCCCCTGCCATCCGGCCAGAGCATCTATCGGCGAGCCGACTGACCACACTGCTGACGAGCGGCGAGCTCGAGCAACGCACGCGCCTCACGCTAGACCCAAGCCGCTCAAGGGTCATGCTGTGTGGCAACCCTGCCATGGTGACCGAGATGCGTGGCCTGCTGGCTGAGCGCGGCTTTGCTGCCGGGCGACGCGGTGTGGCGGGAAATCTGGCTGTCGAAAACTACTGGTAAGCATC
>CAIYWO010000447.1 GCA_903929925.1 uncultured beta proteobacterium
CGTTGCACACATGCTCAGCTCGGTTTGTCAGCCTGGAATCGAGGCGACAGCTGCGGCAGCACCTGACACCTTGAAGATATTCCAATTGTATGTTCATGGCGACGCGAACTGGGTTGATGACCTGGCCGCTCGGACGATGGCAGCTGGCTACGGTGCATTCTGCCTGACTGTCGACACCGCCCACTACAGTCGCCGCGAACGGGATTCGGCAAAACGCAACATTCGTCGCAGTGTTGTGCCGGGTCGCGAGTTTCAGCCGACCCTGACCTGGAAAGACGTTGACCGCCTAAAGTCGAAACTATCCATTCCACTCATTCTGAAAGGCATCGCAACAGCTGAAGATGCCGCGATGGCCGTTGAGCACGGCGTCGATATGATCTACGTATCGAACCACGGGGGTCGTCAACTCGACCATGACCGCGGCTCATTGGCAGTGCTGCCCGAAGTCGTCCAAGCCGTAAATGGACGCGCTCAAGTCATCGTCGATGGCGGATTTAACCGTGGGACCGATATTGTTAAAGCGATCGCCTTAGGCGCAAGTATGGTTGGCCTCGGTCGCATGCAATGCTACGGTCTTGCAGCCAACGGGGCGGATGGCGTCGTACGCATGCTCGAGATCTTGCAGGACGAAGTGCGTATCTGCATGGGACTACTCGGCGTCAATACGTTGAGCGAATTAAACCCAAGTTATGTTCAAGCAGCCTCCCCCGCTGGGCCATCCAGCGCATTAAGCGCCTTCCCGCATCTCTCTCTGGACGACAAAGCGTTTTATTAATCATCCCAACGTTGCGATTCATTCGAACACATGCGCCCGATAACAGCACAACAAACGCCCTTGCGACTGCCTGACTACGGCGAGCGTTTACGCATTGGCATGATTTTGCCGAATCGCAACGTCGTAGCAGAGGCAGACGCTCAAGCGATGTTGCCGGCGGGAGTTTCTATTCACACCACGCGATTGAAGCTGCACGGCACAACACCAGCTGATATCCAAGAAATGAGCGACGGCGCAGAGAGTGCCGCTTTGCTTTTGGGTGCCGCACCCATAGGCATAATCGTCTTTCACTGTACGGCCGTGTCAACCTCAGATCCAGCGATGGGTGATCAGTTAGTCGCTAGAATTGAGAAAGCCGCAAACAAAAAGGCTATTGCTACTTCGCAAGGGCTTGTCGCCGCACTCACGACACTGCATGCAAAACGGATCGTCATGCTTACGCCCTACCCCCAGCCTGTTAATGACGCTGAAGTTCGCTTTTTAAATCATTTTGGCTTTGACGTGCTTCATGAGATCGGTCTCAATCTGCCGCCCACCATTTCAACGGCTAGTGTGACACCTGAGCAGTGGCTTGAAAAAGCGGTCGCGATGAAACGTCCTGGTGCAGACGCATACTTCTTAAGTTGCACCAACATTCGTGTACTCACGATCATTGAAGAACTTGAACGTCGTCTGGAGGCGCCGGTCATCACCAGCAATCAAGCCATGCTTTGGCACTGTTTGCGCGAAAGTGGGATTAAAGATTCAGTGCTTGGCTATGGTCAACTTTTGGGTCAACACTAGCGCTAGGCATGGTGGATGTCTTGTCTCGTGTACTAATTAGCCTCGCTCAAGTTATTTTTGCCACTACTCTTGCCGTTATTTCACCTATCGTTGCAGCACAAAGATGCGCGGACCTTCCTATGGAGCGCTCGATTCCAGACGGAAAAGGCTGTCTTGCAGTTTGGTCACCACGCCAGCTTGAGGCAACGAACAGCGATCTAAAGAATCATTCGAGTCACCGCGTTCTTGTTGTGTTGCTACACGGAGACAGTGGCGGGGGTCTTACGCAAAGGCATCTTGACCGCTGGCAAAGAGCTGCAAGCAACCTTTCTGAGTTAAATCAACATATTGTGTTCTTAGTTCGCCCGGGCTATAGCGCACCTGTTGGGGACTCGAGTGGGTGGGCGAATCAGCGGGATGATGACTACACAGCTGAAAATGTTGAGCGTGTCGCAACAGCACTGCAGAACTTAAAGACGAGATACCAATCTTCAAAAGTGCTGTTGGTTGGCCATTCCGGAGGCGCGGCAATCGCGGCACTAATTTTAGGCCGCCATCCAGCAGCGGTTGATGGCGCCATACTGCTTGGCTGTCCATGTGATGTCCCTACCTGGCGCCAACATAGAGGTCTGCAACGCGGACGACAAACTTATTGGCCAAACAGCCTAAATCCGCTGGAGATCGTCAGCAAAATCCCTACCGATAAGGTGGTCTTGGCAATCACTGGCTCGCAAGATGACAACACGCTGCCACAATTTGCTGAAACATGGATTGCCGCGGCAAGCGCTCGGGGAGTTCATGCCAAATTTCTCTTGGCACCAGATCAAGATCACACAAACATACTGCTGTGGCCCGGACTTCCAGAGCAAGTCAAACAGATAATTAAAGGTCTCACATCTGCACCGCCTTAGACTATGATCAATCAGAGAGGCAAATATGAAAAATAAAAAATCAGGCGGCTTATTTAAATATTTTTCCCCGGCAATAGCTCTGTTGCTGTCTATGGGAATTAGTCCAACGAACGCGCAGCCTACTTTTCCGGAAAAGCCAGTGCGTATTGTTGTACCGTTCCCTCCAGGTGGTGGTACAGATTTAGTTGTTCGCGCCCTTGCCGCCGGTATGGCCACAGAACTCGGCCAAAGCGTCATCATTGAAAACAAGTCAGGGGCTGGCACTGTTATTGGCACAGATTTTGTCGCCAAAAGCCCAGCAGATGGATACACACTACTCGTTGGCACCTTTGCTTTCGCGGTTAATCCTAGTCTGCTTGCAAAACTCCCCTTTGATACCAACAAAGCCTTCGCACCGGTCGTGCTGATCAGTCGATCTCCGAACGTACTTGTAGTCAGGGCCGATAGTCCCTACAAATCTGTCCAGGATGTCATTCGTGCGGCACAAGCTAATCCAGGAAAATTAACCTATGCCTCTCAAGGCAACGGAACCTCTGCCCATCTCGCCGCCGAGCTCTTTAATGCGCTGGCAAAAATTAATATTACGCACATTCCATACAAAGGTGCGAGCCCTGCTTTAACGGATATCGTGGGAGGGCAAGTCGATTTAATGTTTGCCACGTCGGCTGGCGCTACGCCACTTCTTGAGTCTGGAAGGCTGAGGGCGCTTGCTGTCACGACCCCAGAGCGCTCCACTGCCTTCCCTGCTTTACCAACAATGATTGAAGCAGGGGTGCCGGAATACCAAGCGACTAGTTGGTATGGCCTATATGCTCCCGCTGGTACGCCGAGCACAGCAATTGCTCGACTCAATGCGGCAGCGACAAAGGTCTCTCAGGCCGAAGCCTTCAAATCTCGCGTTTCAGGCGAAGGCTTGGTCATCAGCACCGGTACACCAAAAGAACTAGATGACTTCATGCTCGGCGAACAAACCCGCTGGGCTCGTGTGATTCAAGCTGCCGGCATCAAGGCTAATTAGACTTTTAAGGACACCTCATGCATCGAAGAACGCTACTTACCCATGCATTTCAAACAGCACTTGCACTCGGGGTCATCACGCTCCCTTCTACTCTGGTTGCCCAGCAGGCTTACCCTAATAAGCAAATTCGTTTCGTCGTACCTTTCGCGGCTGGCGGTGGCGGCGATGCGGTAGCCAGACTACTTGCGCAACGACTAGGCGAACAAATTAGCGATTCAGTTGCCGTCGAGAACAAGGCTGGCGCCGGAGGAATCATTGGCTCATCCTTTGTTCTTAAATCACCTCCGGATGGCTACACCGTTTTAAATATGTCGAGCACCTACGCTATTCAGGCTGCGATTGGGAAAAACTTGAATTTCGACCCGATCAAAGATATGCAACCGATCATCATGGTGTCGAGAGATCCCGTGGTCATGATAGTTCGCACGAATTCTCCACTTAACGATGCAAAAGAGCTTATTGCTGCGGCGAAAGCCAAGCCCGGAAAGCTTACGCACGGCTCGGCAGGAATTGGGTCGATCGCGCATCTGGGAACCGAGGAGTTAGCGTTTCTCATGGGCATTTCATTGGTGCACGTCCCCTACAAAGGGTCATCTCAAGCCTTTAGTGATTTGCTTGGCGGTAATGTCGACATGATGTTGACAAGCGCGACGTTCGCCTCCCCCTACATCAAGTCCGGGCGCGTAAAGGCGATTGGTATAGCTGGCAAAGAACGCATGCCGAACCTTCCGGATGTAAAAACCTTTGAGGAG
>CAIYWO010000448.1 GCA_903929925.1 uncultured beta proteobacterium
CCGCATAGTTTTTCTCATCTGTTCGCTGGGGGCTATGGAGCTGGTTACTACAGCTACAAGTGGGCTGAAGTACTGTCCGCAGATGCCTACGAGGCCTTTGAGGAGGCCGCCGATAAAGCATCGTCGGTGAATAGCGTCAGAGGGAGCACCTTGGATCCCGACACTGGATTGCGGTTTAAGCGTGAAATCTTGGCGGTGGGTGGCGCTCGCCCCGCAGCGGAGTCCTTTAAATCATTCAGAGGTCGTGAGCCGAAGCTCGATGCCTTACTCAGGCATCATGGCATGACGCCAGCTCCAGTGCAAAACCGAACCTAGGCATGATCTGATGATTGCATTCTTGAGGCTTCTTGGTCGCCGTTGCAGATCGAGCATTCTAGTTTTTGCACTCATTCTTTCCGGTTGTTCCGATCCAAACGTGAAGTGGTCTCTGTATGATGTGAGCGGACATCTACCGGACCTCAGGTTCTCATTGCAGGGTGCGGGTAATAAGACAGTCACCGAAAAAGACTTCGCTGGTCAAACTGTGCTGATGTTTTTTGGTTACGCAAGCTGCCCAGACATATGCCCAACCACCATGGCGCAGTTAACAGAGGTCGTAGAGAAACTGGGTGATCGCGCGCAAGGTGTAAAGATCGTTTTTGTAAGTGTCGACCCACATCGCGACACACCAGATATTCTGCAAGCCTATGTGAAAGCGTTTAGTAACAGCGCTATTGGCTTAACCGGTAACGAAACGCAAGTGGCGGAGCTGGCTAGACGTTACCGAATCGCTTATCAAATAGAGAAACCAAAGGCAGGTGACAGTGCAGATGTCTACGACATTACGCACAGCCGAGGGGTCTTCATTTTTGACCGCTTTGGTCGCGCTCGATTGCTCGCATCAGATACGGAAAAAGTTGACGCTGTGGTTCAGGACCTTACGCAACTGATCGACCTAACTAAGCGTTGAACTGTAGCCTGCTTCTTTAAGAGTATCTTGTAGCTCCGAAGCACCCGGGCCCTTTTCAACCGCGACGGTTTTTTTCTCTAAGTCACATACAACGGTCGCTGCGGTGTACCTACCTTGAATTGCAGATGTAATTGATTTAACGCAATGATTGCAGGACATATCCGGCACATTAAGTTTTATCATGTCAGCTCCCTTCAGTAAGTTGCATCCATTATGGCTGAAAAAAACGTCGACATGCTGAAATCCCAAAAGACCCTCGATCTACATATAGACGACATGACCTGCGCGTCCTGTGTATTACGGGTCGAAAAAGTGCTTACTGGGGTATCTGGCATTGCAAGCGCTCAAGTAAATTTGGCCACACAACGCGCCACCCTAACATTTGCTGACGAAGACAACAACAAAGAATCCATCACAAATACGGCCATCGAAGCGGCGAGCCGTGCGGGCTACCCTGCACGCGTGTTGAAAGAGGATATCCACGAAGAGGATGCCTTAATCGAACAACGTGCCTCAGAAGAGCGTCTTTTGCAGCGCAATTTAGGCCTTGCAACCGCGTTAACCTTGCCTGTGTTCGTTCTGGAGATGGGGTCGCATGCCTCAAGCACGGTGCATCACCTTATTCACGACACAATCGGGATGCAGTTGAGTTGGCAAATCCAAGCACTGCTGACAACGTTAGTCATGTTCGGTCCAGGACGATACTTTTTCTTAAAAGGATTTCCTGCGCTCTGGCACCGGAGTCCCGACATGAACTCTCTGGTTGCTCTGGGGTCAGGTAGCGCTTGGCTCTATTCGCTCGTGACAACGTTCACACCGCAATGGTTGCCCGCCAATGCACGCTTCGTCTACTTTGAGGCTGCGGCAGTGATCGTGACGCTGATACTTTTAGGGCGCTGGCTCGAGGCCCGTGCGAAAGGTCGAACGGGCGATGCGATCCAACA
>CAIYWO010000449.1 GCA_903929925.1 uncultured beta proteobacterium
ATATTGATGCAACGGGTAGTAGGTCGTGCTCCAAGATACGGCAGGCACAATAACCTCGTCGCCTGCTTTTAGGCGCCGACTCTCATCAGTTGTGTAGAAGAGCGCTGCCACAATCACGAGGTTTGCGGAGGAGCCTGAGTTGACCATCACGCAGTACTTCGAACCTATTGCTTCCGCGAATGCCTTTTCGAATGAAGCGACGCGTGTCCCCATTGTGAACATGTTGGATTCGATTACTTCTTGGATGGCTGAATATTCCTGTTCGTCCCAGGTAAATGTTGCGAGTGGGTATTTGAATGTCATTGCTTGTTCGTTCTTTTGTAAAAGTCGTAGGTCTTGCGAATCCCCATCTGGAGGCTGTGGCTGGGCCTGAAGCCCCAAGCCGTTTGACGCTCAACGTTCAATAGCTTTTGTCTCATACCCGCTGGTTTTGAGGTGTCAAAAGTAAAATCGCCATTCCACTTTACTGCATCGGCAACTGCACAATAGTAATCAAGAACCGTATGGTCATAGCCTAGTCCAATGTTAATAATCGAAGGTGTAAGTTCGTAGTCAAGTGCTGCTTGCAAAACTGCTGTAGCCAGATCTTCGACATACATAAATTCTCTACGAGCGCTACCATCCCCCCAAATTTCTACTGTACTTTCACCATTTAGATTGGCTGCATGAATCTTCGCAATAATGGCGGGAATGAGGTGTGCTGAAGTTAAATCGAACTTGTCGTAAGGACCATAAAGGTTGCAAGGAATTAAAGTCTTGTACTTAATGGAGTTTGATCGAGTACTGATGAACTCACATAAACGCAGTGCAGTGATCTTGGCAAGAGCATAGCCCTCGTTAGTGGGTTCGAGCACCCCACCAAGAATCATGTCTTCTGTGAGTGCTCCATCAACATCCTTGGGGTAGATGCAAGAGGAGGCCAGATTCAGAAACCGAGGGACCCCAACATCAAATGCGGAAGCAATGACGTTTGTTCCAACTTCAAGATTTTCCAACAGAAACTCGTAGGGGAAATTCATATTGGCTTTAATTCCACCTACTCGCCCTGCCGCATGGATTATTAGATCTGGTTCCAATGCTTCAATATATCGACGGACACTATTTTTATCGCGCAGGTCTAACTCGTTTCGACTCGGGCTATGAATATCTAAGCCAACTGCTAAAGGGTGCTCGAGAATGTTGCGACCCACCATTCCTCTGCCCCCAGTCAATAAAATCTTCATAAGGTATACCTTCGGGTACTACGTTTGGTGGCCGCAGGGCAAGGTTAATTAAGTTGCTTCGGCAGTGCGGCTTGCGTCACAGATTAATTTGAGCGACCGTAGCTGTCTTCAAAGCGAACGATATCGTCTTCGCCGAGGTAGCTACCCGATTGCACTTCAATGATTTCAAGTGGAATGCTGCCGGGGTTGACCAAGCGATGTACCGCACCAAGTGGGATGTAGGTGGATTGGTTTTCGTTCAGGGTCAACACTTTGTCACCGTTGGTGATCTCGGCGGTGCCGGTAACCACAATCCAGTGCTCAGCCCGGTGATGGTGTTTTTGCAGGCTCAGACTGGCTTTGGGATTAACTTGAATGCGCTTTACCTTGAAGCGCCCGCCTTCGTCTATGCTGTCGTACCAACCCCAAGGTCGGTGCACTTTACGGTGTAGGGTTTGCTCTTCGCGCTTTTGCGCACCTAGTTGGTTGACGATGGCTTTGACTTCTTGGCTTCGCGACTTGCTAGCCACCAGCACGGCGTCTGCGGTCTCGACAATTACCAGATCGCTCACGCCCACCAGTGCCACCAGACGGGTGCTGGCGTGGACTAGGGTGTTGTGGCTATCGGTGTGCAGCACATCTCCCAGATGGGCGTTGCCGTGTGCGTCTTTGGGCTGGACTTGCCATACGGCGTCCCAAGCGCCCAAGTCGTTCCAGCCGGCATCGAGCGACACCATTTGGATGGGGAATGAGCTGCTGGGGCAGTGTTCCATGACGGCATAGTCCACCGACTGGGAGGGGATGGCTTCAAACTCGGCTTGGCCGGGGCGCACAAATGCGCCGTCTGTTTTGCGTGCGTCCCACGCGGTGCGGGTGGCTTGCAAGATGGCGGGGGCAAACTGCTCGATGGCCGCCAGCCAAACCGAGGCTTTGAGCACGAATATGCCGGCGTTCCAGTAGTAGCCGCCTTCTTGCAGGTAGCCTTCTGCAGTGGCTTTGTTGGGCTTTTCTACGAATGCAGCGACATTCAAGACATTCGCGCACAGGGGTGCGCTCCTGCTTTGATAGGTGCGGATGTAGCCGTAGCCAGTTTCGGGTTTGTTGGGGGTGACGCCCAAGATGACCATGTCGCCCTCCTCGGCTTGGGCAATGGCTTGTTGCACAGCTGCGTTGAATGCCGCTGGGTTGGATATAGTTTGGTCTGCAGGCGTGACGACCAGTACAGGGTCTTGTCCGTTTTGCACAGCAGCCAAGGCCGCAAGGGTCAACGCCGGGGCGGTGTTGCGGCCCGTGGGCTCGAGCAAGGCGCTTCCCAGTGCAATGCCCACTTCGCGCAATTGCTCTGACGCTAAACAACGGTGGTCTTCGCCGCTGACGATGACGGGGGCTGCGACTTGAATGCTGTCGTTGCCCAAAGCGGACAGCCTTTGCGCGGCTTGCTGAAACAGGCTTTCGTTGCCGGTGAGGCAAAGAAACTGCTTGGGGAAACCGGTGCGAGACAGGGGCCACAAACGTGTGCCGGAACCGCCGCAGAGAATAACAGGGGTGACTTGGATCATGCTTTTTGTGTTTTGTCTTGCACTTGGGCGCCGACTTCAGACTTGAGAGCATCTATCTCTAACTTGAGTGCCTCGAACTCTTCCATCTTGCGACTGAGGAAACGGGTGGTAAGGGCGACTTTTTCTGCAATGCCAATAGGGGTGAGCAAATAAACATACTTAAACTTGTTTTTGCTGTTAGAGAAGTTTTGCATCTTCACAAGGCCCTTGTCGATGAGGGCGTTAAGGCAGTAGTTTAGGCCGCCAACGCTCATGCCCAGCTTGTCAGCAATTTCACGCTGGGTCAAGTCTGGGTTTTCTTGCAAGATGCGCATGATCCGAAAATGTGTGTCTTCTTGAATCTTGGCTGGGCGGCTTGTCATTGGGTTTAGCTTTTAAGTGTTGCTAAAGAGAAAGGAAATGTACTTTGGGCAGGCTACCGCATTGCCGTATCGCGGTTGGCAGCGAAGCTTTAGGTCGACTACAGCAAATAAGGTAGCGCCTTTTTGTTAGAAGTTTGAGTGTAATACAATTCAGCCATCTGTTCAAATTTTGAACAAAACAGTTTATCGATTATATAATCGTCAGGGTCATGGCCGCTTTGTCTTAAATACTTTGGACTA
>CAIYWO010000450.1 GCA_903929925.1 uncultured beta proteobacterium
GAAAAAATAATACTCGCCTTGTAACCACCTGAGAAGTCATAGATCAACCCAGAGACCATTGCACCGGCCGCGGCGCCCAGCGACATGCAAGCGTAGATTGCTCCATAAATTGTCGCAAGCCCATTCCGAGGAAACAGCTTGGTGCACAAACCAGACACGATCGGGCCACGCGCACCTTGCGCAATTCCGAAAAAAATAACGAAGGTCATCAACAGCCATTGTGAAGGGAAATACATTAAACCGAGCAGCGCACAAAGCCCGATCGAGGTACACGTAAAAGTTAGCGTCGCAGTCCATCGTGCGCCAAGTCGATCTGCGAGCCGACCGGCAGAACTGACGCCAAGAACAGACAGAATCCCTGCCAGACCAAACGAACTTGCAGCCTCGAGCGCTGAAAACCCAACACTCACTAGGTAGGGAATAATTTGCACCGTCACGGTGTAGACCACGACAGACGTAAAAAAGAAGGCTTGCGCCAACGCCCAAAATCCTGTGGTCTTCATCGCACCTAACAAGGGAGATCCCGAAATTGTGATGGCAGAAACAGGGGCGGTATCCAAACGATTCGTACTAGCCTCTGCCTGTACGCGTCGCCCAGCTTGGATAATCGACCAAGGTAACGCCAACACTAAGGGCAGTAACGCGATCAATATTCCGCCCAAAGTGAAGTACGCGTTACGCCAGCCAATCACTTCATTCAGATACTGCGCGAAGGGAACAATCGCCAGAGTGCCCGCGCCAAAACCGGCATAAGCAATCCCTATAGCAGTGCTTGTATTGTGGGGGAACCAACGGCCAATTAAGCTTGCGGACGGGACCATGCCCAAAGCGCTAACACCAATACCACCTGCCAGCCCGACGCAAAGATGAAACTGCCAGAGCTGGGAGAGGTTCCCTGCGAGGACATAGCCAACGCCTAAGCTCAGTAGTCCTAACAAATAAACGAAGCGTGCCCCACGACGATCGAAGAGCATCCCGATAAAAGGTGCCGACAGTCCATTCGCAATGTTGTAGATTGAATACACGCTCGTCAGCTCAGAGCGTGTCCAGCCAAATTCTTTCTCGAGTGGTAGAAGGAACGTGACGTACGCGTCACCCACTCCGCGACCGAGCATGTTGAACAAGAAACAAATCAACAGCACGATCACCGCCATCCTGGCATCGGATGGGCGTTGCTGGATCATGCGGGTCGGCACTTCATGAAGCCGGAACGACGGCAGATACAGACAACTTCGTCACGCTGGTTGATGCCACGATGTTCAAACTCAACGATACCCGCATCACCACGCGACTTACTTAAGCGCTTCGACACAATCGTGGTCTCTACACGAATCGTATCCCCATAAAAAACAGGGTGCGGGAAGCGGGTGTCTGTCATGCCGAGGTTAGCAATGGTTGTACCCAGCGTGGTTTCCCCCACCGTGATGCCGATCACTAGACCCAACGTAAACAGGCTATTGACCAGAATCTGACCAAACTCGGTTTTAGAAGCAAACTCTTTATCAAGATGCAACGGCTGAGGATTCATCGTGAGCGTCGAAAACAGCACGTTATCCATCTCAGTGACAGTGCGCGTCATGGAGTGCTTAAAAAGCTGACCCTCTTCAAACTCTTCAAAATACAGACCGGCCATTAAATTTCTCCTAATAGGATTTAGGCAAGCCAAGCACACGCTCGGCGATAAAGCACAAAACTAATTGGGGGCTGACAGGCGCAATACGTGTAATCAATACTTCGCGCAGGTAGCGTTCAACGTGGTATTCCTTGGCATACCCAAACCCACCGTGCGTCATCACAGCTGTCTGACACGCATTGAAGCCCGCCTCGCCGGCCAGATACTTCGCGGCGTTCGCCTGAGCACCGCAAGACTCACCTTTATCAAAAAGCGTTGCAGCCTGCATCACCATCAGATTCGCAGCCTCAAGCTCCATCCAGCATGCTGCCAGTGGATGTTGGATGCCTTGGTTTTGACCAATCGGTCGATCAAAGACCACGCGCTCACGGGCGTAGTTCGTTGCGCGCTTCAGCGCCACCTTACCAAGCCCAACACCCTCTGCGGCGATTAAGATTCGCTCGGCATTCATGCCATGCATGATGTATTGAAAGCCTTTGCCCTCTTCGCCGATACGATCTGCCACCGGCACCTTCAGCCCATCGATGAACAACTCGTTTGAATCAACAGCCTTGCGGCCCATTTTTTCAATTTCATGGACCTTGATGAAGTTGCGATCGAAGTCGGTATAAAACAGACTCAGGCCATCAGTGTGTTTTTTTACTTCTTCGAGGGGCGTCGTACGCGCCAGGATCAGCATCTTTTCTGCAACCTGAGCGGTTGAAATCCAAACCTTGGTTCCACTCAACACGTAGTGATCACCCGATCGCTCCGCCTTAACTTTAAGCTGCGTGGTGTTTAACCCCGTGTTCGGCTCAGTCACTGCAAAACAGGCCCGCTCTGCACCCGAGATCAGTGGGGGCAACATGCGTTTCTTTTGCTCTTCCGTACCGAACTGCACAACGGGATTCAAGCCAAAGATATTCATGTGCACAGCCGAGGCGCCACTCATTCCGGCTCCAGATTCACTGATAGTTTGCATCATGATCGCTGCCTCAGTAATCCCAAGCCCTGAGCCACCATAGGCCTCGGGGATACAAATCCCCAGCCAGCCATCCTTGGCGAGCGCTTGATGAAAGTCAGCAGGAAAACCACCGTGCTTATCTTTTTCGAGCCAATACTGGTCATCGAAACGTTCACAGATCTTAGCGATCGCTTCGCGAATCGTTTCTTGCTCTTGTGATAATGAAAAATCCATCACTACACCTTAAATTTAGAACACTGTTCAACTATTATTTTTCGCTAGGGACCAGCGTGACGCCTTGGCTCAGCATGTCGGTAATTTTTTGGTCGGAATAACCCAGCTCGCGTAACACTTCAATGCTGTGTTCACCTAGGCGCGGTGCATGGCGACTTTGTTCAGGCTGACTCTCTGTCCACGTGGTCGGCACATCTACCACTCGGATGCGGCCTTCGGTCGGATGCTCTTTCCATTTAAAAAACTCGATTGCATTCAAATGGGGGTCATCGAAGATCGTCTCGAGCGAATGCAATGGCATCGTCGGAATGTCTGCTAGCTCCAATAGCTTGAGCCACTCCTCTGTCGTGCGTTCGACAAAAATCTTGGCCACCAAGGCCTGCAAGTCATTGATGTGCTGGGTGCGAATGCTTAAATTTTTGAATCTTGGATCCGTTTCAAAAATCTCCGACTGCCCAATTGCTTTGAAGAACGAGGCCCACTGTTTATCGTTGTATATCACTGCGCAAACATAGCCATCAGAAGTCTTGTACGGACGACGCTCAGACGCAAGTAAACGCGGGTATCCGGGTGGGCCGTTCGGTGGATCAAAAGTCTGCCCACCAATGTGGTCGCTCAAAAGATGACTGACCATTGTTTCGAACATTGGAATATCAATGCGCTGCCCGACTCCTGTTTTTTCACGGTGGTACAGGGCTGCGCATAAGGACGTTGCGGCATATAAACCAACGGTACGATCCACAAGGTTCGATGGCACATACCGCGGCACATCCGAGCCCGCTTGCTTGATGAGCGAGGGCAGTCCAATCGCACCTTGAATCAAATCATCGAAAGCGGGCTTATGACCATAAGGTCCGTCTTGACCAAAACCAAACGTACCGGCGTACAGAATGCGGGGATTAATTTTTTTGACTTCGTCGTACCCGAGCCCAAGTCGCGCCATTGCTTGCGGCCGCACGTTATAAAGCAAGATATCAGCCGTTGCGATCAGCTTTTTGATAGCTTCAAGACCCTCTGGGTGTTTCACATCCAGAACCATCCCGCGCTTGCTGCGATTAACGTGTAAGTAAAGCGAGCCCATCCGTGGGTGCTGCATGGGACCAACGTCGCGCACCATATCACCCGAGGGCGACTCAACCTTGATCACATCGGCTCCCATGTCACCAAGCAACTGGGCTGCGTACGGGCCCATCAAGATCGCAGTCATATCAACTACGCGTATACCTTTTAGTGGACCACTCATGATGTCACAACCTTTTGAACAGTCATCTCAATGCTTACGTCAATTGCGCCGCAGCGATAATTTTTTTAGCTAAACGCAAATGCGGCATATCTAACATTTTGCCGTCTAGGGTCGCGACACCAACTTTGCCACTACTGGCAAAGGCAGCGAGAACCTTTTGTGCCCAATCTTGCGTCGCGGCGTCCGGGGTCATCGCCTGATTAATGACCGGCACTTGTCCGGGATGAATCGCGGCCTTGGCTGAGAAACCATCGCGATAAGCGCGACGCGTTTCGCGGGTCAAC
>CAIYWO010000451.1 GCA_903929925.1 uncultured beta proteobacterium
GGTAAGCCTGCAGGCGGGGAATAGCCACTTTTTCCTGCGCGAGCAGCACTTTCTAGGCCTGCTACAACCCGTGGCGCAGCGGTAAAGTCTGGCTCACCTACTCCAAGGCTGATAATGTCGATGCCTGAGCGGGTTAAGGCCGAGGCCTCTTTTAAAAGCTCGACCGCGTGAAACGTTACCGTGTCATGTGTGCGTGCCGCGAGTGCTGTCATGTCTGATCTCTCCAACCTGGACACGAATTGTAGTGGTTACAAAACCTTCGCGACGTAGTTTTCTGACGGGACGCCGTACACCGGCGACACCGTGGGGCAATTTTTGTGCAAGGTTATCGCGCACCTGCCTTGGGCGTGTGCGGTGGGATGAAAGTCAGGATGCAATGCAGGCGTGGCTCGAGCCTGCGCGTGAGGGGGACCTCACGCATGCGTTTGCCTTGTGTCGTGAGTTTGGGGTTCAGTATTTACTTGCGAGCTCAGAGTTACGTGCCGATCAAGGTCGGGGTGTGCTTTGGGTGTCCCCGCAGGCCCCGTGGGCGGCCGTTGAGGCAGTGGACGCTCAGCAAACTATTTGGCGCGCAGACGCAGGTATTTTGTTGCGGACTCTTCAAGAGGTGGGTATTGCGTCGGTGGCGAATGCGGACCCCGAGCAAACCGTCGCGCAATGGGTGGCAGGTCGTAGCTGCGGCCAGTGGCCAACGGGTCAGTGCGACCTGAGCGATATCGTGCAGATGCAGGTGTTGTTGGCCGACGGCACGACCGAGGTATTTGGTCCCTTTGGCGCCAGTGCGCAAGCCCCCTTAAAAAGTTTGGCGACACAGCGCATCATCCCAAAGCTATTTGAGTTGGCACATAGTGGGTTAGCCGAACAGACTGTTGCGGGCGGGTCATGGCCCTTGCGTTTTAGATTAGATGCGCTGCGACCAGCGGCACCGCTTGAGCCGAACCTGGCGTGGCTATTCCTCGGGCATGGTGGGTCGCTTGGATGGGTGCAGACAGTTTGGTTCTCTTTGTCGTACGGCAGGGCGCGTCACTTGGCTAACGAATCGTCAACCAAATTGACGCAAATCGATCGCAACGTAAAGCAGATCCTTGATCCCTCAGGGGTATTCGGCTCTTTGCCGGTGCAAAGCGACTAAAATTAACTTCTCTTATTGAACTTATTGGTGCTCTTCACTATGGAAGAAACTTTTCGCAAAGCCGCGCTCGAATATCACGAGCAAGGTCGTCCCGGCAAAATTTCAATTGCTCCGACAAAAATGCTGTCTAACCAGCGTGACCTGGCTTTGGCGTACTCACCCGGTGTGGCCGCCGCTTGCGAAGAAATTGTGATTGATCCGGCGAATGCCTTTCGCTACACCGCGCGTGGCAACCTCGTTGGTGTCATCACGAACGGAACGGCTGTGCTTGGCTTGGGTAATATTGGGCCGCTCGCCTCCAAACCAGTGATGGAAGGTAAGGCTGTTCTGTTTAAGAAGTTCGCAGGGATCGATGTGTTTGATATTGAAATCAACGAACAGGATCCCCTTAAGCTTGTCGAGATCATTGCGGGGCTCGAGCCAACCTTCGGTGGAATCAACCTTGAAGACATCAAGGCGCCCGAATGTTTTACGGTGGAGCGCAAATTGCGTGAGCGCATGCGTATCCCGGTGTTCCATGACGACCAGCATGGCACAGCGATTTGCGTATCGGCTGCATTCATCAATGGCTTGAAAGTTGTTGGTAAAGATATTGATAAAGTAAAAGTCGTTGTGTCTGGTGCAGGCGCTGCAGCACTGGCCTGCTTGGATCTGATGGTCGATCTTGGGCTTCCGCTCAAAAACATTTGGGTCTCGGACATCGAAGGCGTTGTGTACGAAGGTCGTACAACCCTGATGGATCCTGATAAGCAGCGTTTTGCGCAAAAGACCGATGCACGTAAGCTGGCAGATATTATTTCTGGTGCCGATGTGTTTCTTGGTTTGTCAGCGGGCGGTGTGCTCAAGCCCGAGATGGTCAAGGCGATGGCCGCACGCCCACTGATTCTGGCGCTGGCCAATCCAAATCCAGAAATTCTTCCGTCCGAAGCGCATGCCGTGCGCGACGATATTGTGATGGCAACGGGGCGCTCCGATTACCCCAATCAGGTCAATAACGTGTTGTGCTTCCCCTACATTTTTCGTGGGGCGCTGGATGTGGGTGCCACAACAATTACCCGCGACATGGAAAAGGCGGCAGTGGTTGCGATCGCTAAGCTTGCGCAAGAAGAGCAAAGCGAAGTCGTTGCCGCGGCGTACGGGCATTACGACGTGTCTTTCGGTCCGAACTCGTTTATTCCCAAGCCCTTTGATCCGCGCCTGATCGTGCGCATTGCGCCTGCTGTCGCAAAAGCAGCGATGGATGGTGGTGTCGCGACGCGCCCGATCGCCGATCTCGATGCCTACGTTGAGCAGCTTGAGCAGTTTGTGTATCGCTCGGGTGCTTTTATGCGTCCGTTGTTTGCTGCCGCCAAATCGCGTGTGCGAGAGGGTGGTCGCTCGCGCATCGTGTTTACTGAGGGCGAAGATGAGCGCGTCTTGCGCGCTGTGCAGGTAATTGTTGATGAGAAGCTCGCGAAGCCGATCCTTGTTGGTCGTCCTTCGGTGCTACAGGATCGCATCTCGAAGTTTGGGTTACGTTTGCGGCTCGGTGAAGACGTTGAGGTGACCAATCCAGAGTTTGATGATCGCTTCAATCAATACTGGACAGCCTATTGGGAAAAAATGTGCCGCAGTGGCGTGACCAAAGAGATGGCTCGCGTCGAAATGCGTCGTCGTCTCACCTTGATCGGCGCGACGATGGTCAAGATGGGTGATGCAGACGGCATGATTTGCGGCACGGTTAGCGGCTATCACGACCACCTGAAATTTGTCGATGAGATGATCGGTAAGCGCCCTGGTGCGACGACCTATGCAGCGATGAATATTCTGTTGCTGCCAGAGCAGACGCTGGCGTTGGTGGACACGCATATCAATGATGATCCGACAGCTGAGCAAATCGCAGAGTTCACGATTGCGGCCGCGGATCAAATGCGGCGGTTAAATTTGACGCCTAAAGCGGCATTGCTTTCCCGTTCGAATTTTGGGTCGGGTAGCTCTGCCTCAGGGAGCAAAATGCAAAAGGCACTCGAAATTATTCGAGCTAAAGCGCCTGAGCTCGAGGTGGATGGCGAAATGCATGGTGATTGTGCCTTGAGCGAAGCGCTGCGCTTGCGGATCTTGCCCTCCTCAACATTGAAGGGTGCAGCGAACTTGCTGGTATGCCCGAATGTGGATTCTGGCAACATCGCCTACAACTTGTTGAAGACGGCCGCAGGCGGTAATGTTGCTGTCGGCCCCTTTTTGTTGGGTGCCAATGCTCCGGTTCATATCTTGACCACGAGTGCAACGGTTCGGCGTATCGTCAATATGACAGCGCTTACTGTCGTTGAGGCAAACGATCCTCGGCATAGTGCGATGCAAGCTAAGTTGCTGTAATCAAAAGAAAATACCCGCGTATCACGCCCGCCGATGTGTTGAATATCGGTGGGCGTGGTGCTTTGCATCATCGATTTTTTTCCCCTTCTTATAAATTCTTATAAAGAAAGGGCTTTAGCTACTTCCAAACTGGCCACTGTCGAGTTATTGTCCTAACCTATTCAAGGAGCCATGTGTATGGGTAAGGCGGTTGATCCAGCATTGCGTCAGCTGTTAAAGCGCGGGGGGGACTTCGATCCTCTGACCGGGCTCGACCTGGTTGAGGCTGCAGCCAAAGAGCAGGGTCTCACTTGGTGCGTAGCGGATTGCGACAAGGCGCGCAGCCGCTCAGCCGTGTTTCGTGCCATCGTCAAGGCCGTGGACTACCCCCAGTTTTTTGGCAGTGATTTCGATGGGCTGTTTGATTGTTTGCGCGATACGTTGCAGGATCAAAAAGATGGTGGGCTCGTGCTTGTGCTTGATCGCCTGCACTCAGCAGATCCAGCGATCGTGATGGATGGCCATCAATTTCTGCAGGTCCTGAACGACACCGTGTCTTATGCGCGTGAAAATGGCATGGTCTTCATTTACGGGATTCATCACGCAGGTAAGCATGCAGATGACAAGCCGGGCGTCGTCCACAACTGGAGTGACGAGCCAAGTTAAGGCCTCGTTCTACCA
>CAIYWO010000452.1 GCA_903929925.1 uncultured beta proteobacterium
CACGATTTCTTGCACGCCGGATTCACCGGCATGGTTCACAAGCTCGTCCATCGAAGCGATAAAGCTCTCACCGCCTTCGAGTGAAAAGCGCTTTTGTCCGACGTACTTTGTGTGGAGATAACGCTCAAGGCCTTCGGCCTCAGTCAACTGCTGCAAGATATGTTTTTTGCGGTCAGGCGTGACGTTCGGTGCGCTGAGTGAGGACTCTAGACGCTCTTGTACCCAGCGTTTTACGGCAGGGTCAGAGGCATGCATGAATTCAGCACCAATCGAGCGGCAGTACGTGTCTTTTAATGCCTTGATGATGTCGCGCAACGTCATCGTCGTTGCTTTGCTGAAATAAGTATTCGTGGCCGAGAACACTTGATCTAGATCAGCTTCGGTCAACCCGTAAAACGCTGGATCAAGCTCGGGGATACCCGGGCGATCTTGACGCTTGAGCGGATCTAAATCGGCCCAGCGCGAACCCAAGGAACGGTACGCCGCAATCAGTGACTGCACGTGCACTTGTTTCATTGCAACGGCAAGGTCAGGCTCTTGGCCACGCTGCACAAAGGCATTCGCTTTAGCGCGCAGGGCAAAGGACTCAATGATTGGAGCGTGCGCTTGGTCGCGCGTGGCTTCTTGACCATCGGTTGCAGGCATATGCTGCAACTGATCGAAATAGTTTCGCCAGTTATCTGGAACCGAGCCTGGGTTGTCCAGGTAGGCCTCGTAGAGTTCTTCTACGTACGGCGCATTGCCGCCAAAGAGATAAGAGTTCTGTAGTGATTCAAGTTCTGATGACATTTAGCGCTTCACCTATTCGAGTGCTTCACTCGTTACGATGCAGGAATACCTTCCGTTTTTCGGCCAAACCGATGGGCGGATAGCGGGGCAGAAGGCGGTTATAGGAGCCTTAAGAGCCGGCACGAGAGTATACCCTTAAGCCCTTAGATTTGCTGAACTTTTTCTGCCGTCATGTTGCAGTGCAAAATCGAAAGAGTCCACAAGGTGGTGCTTCTGGTGGTTCTTGGCGGTAAGCTTGCACGAAGCTGTCTAAAACAACATAACCAAAGTGAATCATGGACGAAAATCTCTCCAAACGCGCCCTGGACTACCACGCCTACCCTACCCCAGGCAAAATCTCCGTCACCCCCACCAAACCCTTGGCTAACCAGGATGATTTGTCCTTGGCCTACTCGCCAGGTGTTGCTGCAGCTTGTATGGCGATTCATGCCGATGGTGATGAGGCGGCTGCAAAATACACATCGCGTTCCAACTTGGTCGCTGTTGTCACCAACGGCACTGCCGTGCTTGGTTTAGGAAACATCGGCCCACTCGCGGCAAAGCCCGTGATGGAAGGTAAAGGATGTCTCTTTAAGAAATTCGCAGGCATCGATGTTTTCGATATCGAACTCGCTGAGACCGACCCCGACAAGCTCGTGGACATCATTGCTGCGCTCGAGCCCACGCTTGGTGGCATCAACCTCGAGGACATCAAGGCACCGGAATGTTTTTACATTGAACGCAAGCTGCGTGAGCGAATGAAGATACCGGTCTTCCATGATGACCAGCACGGAACTGCAATCATATCTTCGGCAGCCATTATGAACGGCCTAAAGGTCGTCGGTAAACGCATGGACGAGGTCAAACTCGTGGTGTCGGGCGCTGGCGCTGCTGCGATCGCCTGCCTGGATCTGCTTGTACACCTTGGCATCGCCAAGAAGAACATTTTTGTTTGCGACTCCCGAGGCGTGATCTGGGACGGCCGCGAAACAGACATGGAAGAAAACAAAAAGCGTTACGCCCAGCAAACCTCACTGCGCACGTTGGCTGAGGCGATGGTCGGAGCAGACGTCTTCCTGGGTTGCTCAGCCGCTGGGGTTGTGAATGCCGAGATGGTCAAAAGCATGGGAAGGCAGCCATTAATTTTGGCACTGGCCAACCCCGAGCCGGAGATCCGTCCTGAGATCGCGAAAGCCGCCCGCCCGGACTGCATCATCGCAACAGGACGTTCTGACTACCCCAACCAAGTCAACAACGTGCTTTGCTTCCCCTTCATTTTCCGTGGAGCCCTTGATGCAGGGGCAAGCCGAATTACGGAGGAGATGAAACTCGCTTGCGTCAAGGCAATCGCTGAGCTCGCCGAGGCGGAGCAAAGTGACGAGGTTGCACAAGCTTACGCAGGACAAGACTTAACCTTCGGTCCAGACTACATCATTCCAAAACCATTTGACCCCAGACTGATCGTGCAAATCGCGCCGGCCGTCGCACAAGCTGCGGCAGACTCGGGCGTTGCCCGTCGACCCATCAAGGACATGGAGGCCTACAAGCAAAAGTTGCTTTCGATGGTCTATCACTCTGGTCAACTGATGAGCCCGCTCTTTACACAAGCTAAACGTGCACCCAAGCGCGTGATCTATGCAGACGGTGAAGACGAGCGCGTCCTGCGAGCCGCCCAGACAGTCTCCGACGAAAAGATCGCCCACCCAATTCTGATTGGTCGCCCTGCTGTGATCGACATGCGTATCAAAAAGATGGGTCTGCGTCTTGAGGTGGGTAAGAATTTCGAGATCGTCGATCCAGAAGATGATGTGCGCTTTACCGAGTCTTGGACCGAATACTACCGAATCAAAGGGCGTGACGGCATCACTCCGACCATTGCCAAAGCAATGGTTCGTAAACACAACACTTTAATTGCAGTGCTGTTGCTCAAACGGGGAGATGCTGACGCAGTGATCTGCGGGATGACCAGCCGTTTCGATAACCAGCTGAAGTACGTGGAAGACGTGATTGGCATGGAGCCTGGAGCATCCACCTTTGCCACCATGAACGTCTTGATGTTGCCAGATCAGACCTTGTTCATCTGTGACACGCATGTCAACGAAAATCCAACTGCCGAGCAGGTTGCAGATATGACGATTCAGGCCGCGGCTGAAGTGCGCCGATTCGGGATTGTGCCAAAGGTCGCCCTGCTATCCCACTCTAACTTTGGCAGCAGACCGACAGACTCCTCACGCAAGATGGCGCATGCGCGCCAGATGATCACAGCGCGGGCACCATCACTCGAGGTCGACGGGGAGATGCACGCCGACTCCGCATTGTCCGAAAGCATCCGTATGGCCAGCTATCCGGACAGCACCTTGAAAGGAACAGCGAATTTGCTGATCACGCCCAATCTGGACACTGGTAACGTGACCTACAACCTATTGAAGATGACAGGCAGCAACGGTATCGCAATGGGGCCTGTGCTGCTAGGTGCTGCACGTCCAGTGCATATCCTCACAACCAGTGCCACGGTGCGACGTGTCATCAACATGACTGCACTCGCAGTGGTTAACGCACAAATGGAAGCAGAGAAACGCTAGAAAGACCCGTCAGATAAAAAAAGACTGCCACGTGGCAGTCTTTTTTTGCATTCCACCTTTGCGGCAGACTCACTCAAGCCATTACTTACGCTTTGGCACGTGGCGCGATACCGAGCCTTGATACAACTGGCGTGGACGGCCAATCTTGTATTCAGGATCAGAAATCATCTCGTTCCATTGCGCAATCCAACCCACTGTGCGAGCCAGTGCGAAGATCGCGGTAAACAAGGCGGTTGGCACACCAATCGCGCGCTGAACGATGCCAGAGTAGAAGTCAACGTTCGGATAGAGCTTACGCTCCACGAAGTACTTGTCCTCAAGTGCGATACGTTCAACTTCCATCGCAAGTTTAAACAAAGGATCATTTTCCAGACCCAAGGCTGCCAAGACTTCTTTGCAAGTCTGCTGCATCAACTTCGCACGTGGATCGTAGTTCTTATAGACACGATGTCCAAAGCCCATCAGACGCACGCCAGAGTTCTTGTCTTTAACTTGCTCCATGAACTCGCCAACTTTGGCCATCCCGCCCTTCGCCTGAAGCTCTTCCAGCATCTGCAAGCAGGCCTCGTTCGCACCACCGTGAGCAGGACCCCACAAGCAAGCCACACCCGAGGCAATCGCTGCAAATGGGTTGGTGCCGGACGAACCGCACAAGCGCACCGTTGATGTTGAAGCGTTCTGTTCGTGATCTGCATGCAAAATAAAGATGCGATCAAGCGCGCGCTCAACCACAGGATTTACAACATACTCTTCGCAGGGTGTCGCAAACATCATGCGCAAAAAGTTGCCGGTGTACGACAAATTATTTTGCGGGTAGATGTATGGCTGACCTTGTGAATACTTATAGGCCATCGCAACAAGCGTTGGCATCTTAGCGATCAAACGAATAGCTGACACATGACGGTGATGCGCATTCGTGATGTCTGTCGAGTCATGGTAGAACGCAGACAACGCACCGACCAAGCCGGTCAACACAGCCATGGGGTGTGCATCGCGACGGAAACCGCGCAGGAAGAAATGCATCTGCTCGTTGACCATTGTGTGGTGCATCACGAGACTATCGAACTCTTTCTTCTGAGTGCCGTCTGGCAGTTCGCCGTTCAGGATCAGGTAACTGATATCCATGAAGTCGCAGTTAACAGCAAGCTCTTCGATTGGGTAACCCCGATACAACAACTCACCCTTGTCGCCATCGATGTATGTGATGTCGGACGAACATGACGCTGTCGAAAGAAAGCCAGGGTCATAGGTAAACAAACCCGTTTGACCATAGAGCTTACGGATATCGATGACCTGAGGGCCCACC
>CAIYWO010000453.1 GCA_903929925.1 uncultured beta proteobacterium
AAGCTCATTAACTCGCAGCCTGGTAAATTAAATTTTGCCTCCGCAGGTGTCGGCAGTGGGACACACTTCAACGGCGAAATGTTTAAAGGCATGGGCAAGCTTGATATTGTGCACGTCCCCTATAAAGGTACTGGTGAGGCACTCGTCGACACGACAGCTGGACGCTCGGCATTCTATTGGTCCCCGCTTGGCCTGACGTTGCCTTTCATTAAAGATGGCAAGCTCATCCCACTGGCTGTAAGCACTGAGAAGCGGGCAGCTTTGATGCCTGATATCCCAGCTATCTCAGAGATTATTCCCGGAATGGTTTACGACCACTGGTACGGTCTGATGGCTCCCGGTAAAACACCTGCTGCAATTGTTGCCAAGATCTCTAAGGACGCTGGTGAGGTGCTCAATTCTCCGGCTGTCGTCAAATCACTCAATGCCCAGGGCGTGATCCCCGCCCCGACAACACCAGAGCAATTTAACAAGTTTATTGCCGCAGAGATCAAACGTCTGGGTGATGTAGTGATCAGCGCCAATATTCCGCGTCAATAAGTATCTGCCTCCAACATTGCCAACTTGATAGGAATCCTATGAGCAAGTCCGCTCCAACAAGTCACCAGACTGCCTTCACAAGCCATATTGCAGAAGTCCTTTGGCAGGAATTCCCCGGACATCACGGGGGAGCACTATCCAAGGCGCTTGTCTCTGAAGAAAACTCGGGCAGCAAGCGGATTGATTATAGGATCTCCTCGTACGAACCGATGGCTTATGTTGAGGAGCATGTCCACCAAGTGCAAGAGCAAATCTATCATGTGCTCAAAGGCGAAGGTATCTTGACTCTCAACGAACAAAAGAAGCTGATGCGAGAACATGACTACGTCTACATTCCTCCAGGCGTCAGACATAGCTTCACGAATACTGGGCTCGATACCTTAGTTTTTTTAGTCATCACCACACCGGTGCATGATGAAGTCACCCCTCTTTAATTTTTCGTCTCAACTTCATACAGCGGACTAGAACATGGCAATGATGAAAGGCGGCCAATTGATCGCCGAGACATTGGTACAAGAACGCATACCGTATATCTTCGGGATTTGTGGTCACGGTAACGTCGGGATTCTGGACGCGTTGTATGACGTACGCGACAAGATTCAATTGATCTCGCCGCGGCACGAGCAGTGCGCCGGGCACATGGCTGACGCCTATTATCGCGTCAAGCACCGCCCTGTCGCGACACTCACGTCAACGGGACCCGGATCCGCCAACCTCGTTATGTCGCTCGCCACGGCGCTGTCCGACTCCTCAGCGTTTATGGCTATTACGGCAAACGTGCCGACCTCTCAACATAACCGCGCTCCTTTTCAAGAACTCTACAAACACAACCAAGCAGACTTCGCACAAGTGCTACGCCCTGTGGTGAAGCGCGCTTTTCAACCAACGCGTGTTGACATGCTGCCGCTGGCTTTGCGACAAGCAATGGATACCATGGTCACCGGGAGACCTGGCCCGGTGAACCTCGACATCCCTTACAACGTGTTTCAAGAAGAGGCAGATGTTGAGCTACCTGCGCGCTCACACATCGACCGTCCACACCGCCCCGGTGCGAGCGACTACGACATCACTGCAGCGCTAGAGCTTCTTGAGCAAGCGCGCCAGCCAGTACTGTTCATTGGCCACGGTGCAACGCTCGCTGAAGCAGGTCCCGAAATTACCGAGTTCGTGAACAAATATGGCATCCCAGTTATCACCTCGCCTAACGGGATGGGCTGCGTGGACGGCAACAACCCCCTAGCACTCGGCTTTATAGGACGAAACGGCGCTTACCCCGCCAATCAGGCCGGCAGATTTGCTGATTTAGTCATCACGATCGGTACACGTTTCGATGACAGATCCTCATCAACTTGGCTGCCGGGCTATTCATGGAATTTCCCCACAACAAAATTGATTCATGTTGATATTGATCCACAAGAGTTAGGGCGTAACTACCCGCCAACGCTCGGTATCATTGCTGATGCCAAAACGTTTATGGGTCAATTATTGGCGGGCGCGTTCGCGAGGTCTGAACTCCATGCAGCTAAATGGGCTGCGTGGCGTGATCAGGTGCAAACTTGGCAAAGCGAGTGGGATAAATTTGTTTCGCCCCACTTTTCTGATTCAACCAGCCCCTTGCGCCCCGAGTTTGTCGTAGCTGCAGTCCAGCAGATGCTGCCCGATGATGCCATTCTGTCTCTCGACTCGGGGGTCCATCACAACTGGTTTATGCAATTCTGGCGTGCAAAGCATCCACAGAGCATGTTGAACAGCTGGGGCTATTCTTCTATGGGCTTTGGTGTGTGCGGAATTCTTGGCGCGCAACTGGCAGCCCCTGATCGTCCTTGTGTCGCAGTTGTTGGCGATGGTGGCTTTACCATGGCGCCCTACGTTCTGTGCACTGCGGTGGAATACAACCTACCAGTCGTCTGGATCGTCTGGAACAACTTCGCTTGGGGCGCTATTCGCGATCTACAGTACGGCCTGTTTGACGGTCGAGAAATCGGTACAGCTTTTTATAAAGGGCAAACCGGAGAGCAATACAATCCCGACTTCGCAGCTTGGGCAAAAGCTTGTGGTGCTGATGGGATCACCGTGACAAAGCCTCAGGATCTAAAAGGCGCCATTGAACGTGCGATTAAAAATAAACGCCCATGTGTGATTGACGTACACGTCGACGCGAACGTGCGTCCACCATCAACGGGTACCTGGCAACTGCCACCCATTCCCTACAAGGAACCGATTTACGGCAAACCACATGCTCGTTAATTAAAGCAAATCAAGTCCGAGATGCTGCATCGCGGGCTGCAAGATACCCAAAAGTCAAGGCGGGGCCCAGCGTAATGCCGGGTCCCGGGTAGGCCCCGTTCATCACGGAGGCCATGTCATTACCACAGGCATATAACCCAGCAATCACTCTATCGTTGGAGTCGAGGACGCGAGCCGTTCCATCTGTGATGAGCCCGGCGGACATCCCCAAGTCCGAGGGGATAATTTCAACGGCATAAAATGGCGCTCGCCTGATTGCTGCAACACAAGGGTTCGGGCGCTGATCCGCGTCGCCAAGATGGCGTTGATAGGCATTCGAGCCACGACCGAACATCGGATCCTCGCCACGCACAGCATGCTCGTTGAAGGAGTTAACCGTGTTCGTCAACGCATCAACTGAAACTCCAAGCTTTGCCGCTAATTCAACAATCGAGTCCGCACGCTTCAAATAACCCGACTCAATATCTGCATCCAATGCTTGTGTAAAAGGTTTTATTTTGCCGAGCCCATACTTCCATAAAAACTGACTGTCGCAAACGAGATAGGCCGGGATCGCACTATTCTGCGGACTCACCTGAGCTTTCACAAACTCGTGATACGACACTGCTTCATTGACAAAGCGCTTACCGAGTTGATTAACAGCAATCACTCCAGGTTTTGCGCGATCGGTCACCGTGTGTGGATAGACACCAAGGGATTGATCCTTTCGTCGAAAAACTGACACGGGCACCCAAAATCCGCCCGAGTGGGTTGCCAAAGACATCTTCGCACCAAGCGTTTCTGTTGCCAGCTCCGCACCGCGCGCCTTCGTGTCGGACATCACGCACGCGCTGATATCACTCAGGCCATCTGGGATGTATTTTTTCCTGAGTGCCACGCTATGCGATATGCCACCCGTTGCAAGAATGACCGCTTTGTCCGCAGCGATCTCCTGCACATGCTCAGCTATAGTGGCCTGAACGCCAGTCACGCGCTCACCGCCAGGTGTACTTAACAAGCCAATTACCGGGGCCTCTACTTGAACTGTTACGCCTAGATCCAACACTGACTTGTAGAGTCGACCGGCTAGCGCGTTACCCAGATATAGCGTGGTGCCGCGTGACTGAGTAAGACGTTGCTGCACGTAACGCGCAACCAACTTTATTACGTGGATCGTTGAGCCTAACGAACGACCCACGCGGCGCAGATGCGGGATATCTTCTCGACTCACCATCATTCCGCCAAACAGCATAAACTCAGGCAAGGGCCAGCGTAATTGACTGAAATGATTACCTAATTCGCGCCCATCAAACGGCACTGGCTCCAACACACGTCCACCGAGTGTCGCACCAGACAAATCGGGGTAGTAATCTGGATATCGTTTAACAGGACGCAGTTTGAGTGTCGTATGTTGCTCAAGGTACTGGATGGCCGGGTCGCATGCGTCGAGGAACACCCCCAGGCGCCCATCAACATCCGGGACCGTCTGATTCAAGTAGTCGACGACAGCTTCTCGACTATCTTCCAGACCGGCAGACGCCATCTTGTGGTTAGCGGGGATCCAAACCATCCCACCTGACACTGCTGTCGTACCGCCAATGTGCGATGAAGACTCCAGCAACAGTACCGATTGCCCCTCAATCGCTGCAACAGCAGCAGCGCACAGTCCAGCTGCGCCGCTACCAACGACGATGACATCGTATCGATTACGCATACACGCAACCTAGACTAAACCACCATTAGGCTGAATGATCTGACCGTGGATCCATGAAGCGCGCTCCGACGCGAGGAACGCCACCACATCGGCTACCTCGTGGGTCTTGCCGATACGATTAAAAGGACTCATTGAGGCGGCACGCTGTTTCTGCTCGTCAGTCTTACCTGCATTGAACAGATCAGTATCCACGGCACCCGGCGCAACACCATTCACTCGAACACCACGTGGGCCTAACTCTTTACCCATTGAGCGCAATAGGGATTCGACTGCCGCCTTAGTCGCCGTGTAAGGACCGCCACCGGGCACGGCATTGCGAACCATCGAAGTGGTGATGCCGATAATTGACCCACCATCCAGAACCTCTTTGGCCGCCTCGGTCAGTACATTGAATGCACCAAAGACGTTAACTTCCATCAGTTTCCGAAAATTGTCGTGGGTGAACTGTCCCATGGGCACATAAGGCTGATTAATGCCTGCGTTGACGATAACCGTCTGCGGACGGGTGCCAAAATCTTTGGTTGCTTGCGCGAAAACGCTGTGCACAGCTGAAGGATCGCACACATCGGCTGCATAAGCCTTAATCTGACCCGCCTTCTCTTGAGCTTTTGCCTCTTCCGGTTTACTGACGTAGGTAAACGCCACGCGGAAACCGTCTCGTGCCAACGCCTGCACGCAGGCTGCGCCGATGCCCCGCGAACCACCAAATACTATCGCTAAAGGTTGTGTCATGTTCTCTCTCTAGTTATTTTGTCGTAGCCGTAGATTATCAAAGAAATTAAGTCGCCGTAATACCCGCTTCTTTAATGAGCTTTTCCCAACGGGCCATTTCTTCAAGCACCATCTGCTGCGCTTGTTCGCGGCTATTACCGACCGCATCAAGTCCCTGCTTGCTCAACTGCTCTTGTGCAGCAGGTGACTTCACCACCGCAACAATTTCCTTGTTGAGTTGATTGAGCACTTCGTTCGGAGTGCCTGCTGGCGCAGCAAAACCTATCCAAAAGCGCATCGCCATGTTAGGCAGACCCACATCAACCGCTGAGGGCACATCAGGAAGTGCCGGCGATCGTTGCGTGTCAGTTATCAGCAGCGCACGCAGTCGACCGGACTTAATAGAAGGCAACACTGTCGGCAGAGAAGACACCAGCGCCTGCACCTGACCACCAAGCAAATCGGCCAGAACAGCACTCGCTCCTTTATAGGGTACGTGCGTCATATTGATGCCCGTCAAGCTTTTCAGCAGCTCGCTACCTAAATGCGTGTTCGTGCCAACTCCGCCCGATCCAAAAAACATCTTATTTGGATTTTTCTTAACCAGCGCGATAAACTCTTCAAAAGTCTTGACTGGCAAGTCTGCATTGACGACTAAGACATGCGGCACAGAGGCGGCAATCGTAATCATTGAAAAGCTTTTCTTCGGATCAAACTGCAGATCTTTAATTAATCCTGCAGCAATCGCAAACGACGTTTCTGCCGTGAGTAAGGTGTATCCATCAGGATTGGCGCGCGCTACTGCATTCCAGCCGATGGTCCCGCCACCACCTACGCGATTCTCAACAATCACTGGTTGCTTCAAGCGTTCGGTGAGATGTTGGGAAACGATACGCGCCACGATATCGGTACCGCCACCCGCTGAATAAGGGACAACGACGTTGACTGGCTTTCTTGGATAACCGCTATCCGCGTTAGCAATACCCGTCATACTTAACGCACCGATTGCGGCAAGGTATTGATTGAAGTCTCTGCGTCTCATGAAGTGCTCCAATGTATTTTTTTTGTTTGCTATAAATTGATTAGATTAACGATAAGCGCTGTTGGCTCAAGTCGAAAGCCAGACTGGCTGATCCATCCCGAAATGAGGGGCGGGTCTTACCCACCTTGGCATCGTTTCAGACATTTGCAAAACGGGTCCCAGCGTCAGCATTTTTCCGTGATTAGGCGTCTCCGTCCTGACATAGAGCTTTTCAACCTCGGCGTCTGTCATGGATCCAGGTGCCGCATCGAATGAATCAAGTAGCCCGCGGCGCTGTATAAACATCGCAGACTGACAAAGCGATACATTGACCTCGTAACTGCCACCCTCTTTTGCTCTGCGCGCCAAAGCGAGCATGACGCCAAGCGCACCCAGATATCCCGTCAAATAGTCACACATCGGTGCAAACACGAGTTTTGGTTGACCTGCGCCGATAGCTTCGCCGTAGGTATGGCAAATGCCCGTCACCGCCTGGGCAACCTGCTCCCAACCCGCACGACCTTGAAACGGGCCGCCGCTACCGAAACAGCTCACAGACAAATGAATCAGCCCCGGGCATAGATCAAATAACTGCTCTCTACCAAAGCCCTTTTTCGTCAGTGCGCCTGGGCGATAGCCATCGATTACAACGTCAGCTGTCTGCACGAGATCGCGAAAGATTGCTGCTTGTTCCGTCACTTCAAAATCAAGAAAGCAGCTGCGCTTGCCATGACTGGTATCGCGCACATGCTCAGCGACCTGAGGTAGATGCGGAGCCGTCACCATCAATACGTCTGCGCCATGCTCACCTAGAGTTCGACCTGCAATCGGCCCTGCAAGAATCCGAGTGAGGTCTAAGGTACGGATACCATCAAGTGGGCGAGTCCCGCCGACCAAGGGCTTGGGCGTCCCCTCTCGTACCTTGCGAATCTCAATAACAGGACGCGCACTCAAATATTGACCTTGCGGATGCGCAAGCCACTCGGCAGGCGTTCGGATCAAGCCACCGCAGGCGCCGGCGTCTGCAATCGCTTGCTCTAGGTCCTCGCCTTTCCACCGCCCAACACTTGAAGAAACACCCTCTACCGTGTTTTCGCACTGCAATACGCCGAGTACCTTCTGAGACAAACTGGGCAAATTAAGATGCGGTAAGAACCACCTGCTGTCTTTGGTTGCCCAGGGCTGCGTCACTGTCAGCATTTGTGCCATCGAATCGGAAGGCGGTACTGGTGCGTACAGACCATCAGGTTTTTGTTTACGCGTGTAGTCCACTGTACGCAAAGACGCCGCAGCGTGCGCCAAGTCTACGGCCAAACCTTGCCGCCTTCCATGGCGCAACTCCCAAAGGTCATTTGCCGCGATACCGATCGTAGTTAAGACGGCAGAAACAGTCTCCCCAACCTTATACGGCGTCTTATAAAAAGGATCCGCTCCAGATAGCCCGATTCCTTCGCTCGGATTCGAGAGACCTCTTATGCTAAGAAGCTCTTCGATAGCAGAGCGAAACCCTTTTGGTTTGTCGGTCAAATTAAATTCTGTACTTTGGAAAGGCACGTGAGCAGTCCTTGAATCGCTACCACAAAAAAACTATTTTGATATCGAAGCTGTGATGGCCCGAAACTCAACCGAAAAGTCATCGGTTAACGGAAGTACGGAAAGTTGACTTTCGCAATAGACTAAAAACCTGTTTGCCGTCGCATACAAATTACTCGTCAACGAATGCAAGGCATTAAAGTGTTCTGCCACAACCGCATAGTTAGTCTGATAATCATGAGCTGCCAGATTTCTCGCAGTCCTTGCGATTTGCCACTCCTCGATCGAGGAGATGACTTTAAACTTTTCAAAGATTGCCAACACCTTAATAAAACTGTCAGCCTGTTCCCCTGATAAGATAAGGCTGTGCCGCATTGCCGCGCCCAACGAATCTTGCAACTTTGAGAAGCGCTCATTGACAGCAGCAAGTGCCTCAAATAACTCATTATCTTTTTTTCGAGACTTAAGGATCTGCTCAGTCAGTGGCCAAGGGGTGTTTTGCGACGCTGCATCTAAAAAATATACGCATCGCTGAATCGCCTCTAATAAGCCAGCCAAATAATTGCGTTCAGCACTCAGGGCAGCGTCAAAAGTCATAACTGCAGGTGTATTGGCAACTGGTTTAGGCAAAAGCAATTAGCCTTGGCTATCGCAACGAACGGATTATTGTTCTCGTCTATATCCGCTGAGGTAACGTCTACCGGTAAATCTAATTTTTGTTCAAGAAGTAGCTTGATTTTCGCCCGCTTCAATAAGCCAATTGCTGGCGTAGATTCGACGAGCAAATCAACGTCTCCGCCCTTGCGACTATCATCCAATCTCGAACCAAAGAGCGAAACGCGTGCGGAGCCACCCACGACAGATGAGGTCGTGTTCACAATAATTTCTAACTGCTTAGGGCTTAGTCGCATCGCATAATCTTTGATAAACCAATGCCATTATTTTACCCTCTGGTTTAAGGAATAAAACAAAAACATTTAGTCTGTCCGAGGAATACGTTCGGCCACCTTGGCCCACTTTTTGGAATCGGCAGAAATGAGTGCGCCAAGCTCAGCCGGACTGGAAGGTGTGACATCCATCCCGGCCGTTGCCATGCGCGTCTTAAACGCATCCGTTGCGAGAACCTTCGCCACTTCAACATTGAGCTTGTTGACCACCGCCTCTGGGGTGCCGGCCGGTGCCAACAAGGCAAACCAAGACGCAACGTTGAACTGTCCAAGTCCCGCTTGTGCAAAGGTTGGCACAGAAGGTAGCGCTGCGTTGGGTTGGGCTGAAGGCACGCCCACCCCGGTCACTTTGCCGTCACGCACGAATGGTGCTGCGACTGCAATTGAAATAACTGCGGCAGGCGTGCTGCCGCCAATCACGTCGATGATAAATTTTCCGCTACCGGAACCACCGTAAGGAACGTGCACCCAATCGAGCCCACCCTCGAGCCGCAATTGCTCTCCTAACATGTGTGCAGTGCTACCCATGCCAGGTGATGCATAAGACAGCTTTCCTGGATTGGCTTTTGAGTAAGCAACTAGCTCCTTCATGTTCTTGGCTGGAATAGATGGATTCACCACAACGACAAATGCAACGTCTGTCAACTTAGAGATCGGCGCAAAGTCTTTGCCTGCATTGAAGGCGACGTTCTTCTGAATGAAGGGCGCAATCGTAAGTGTCCCGTCAAACCCTAACAGCAACGTGTGGCCATCCGGCTTCGCGCGCGCCACTTCGGTCGTACCGATCACGCCGGTCGCACCAGCTTTGTTCTCAACTTGAACGGGCTGCCCCAGACCTTTGGACAAGCCCTCGGCCAGCACCCGAGCCAGCATATCGGCAGATCCACCCGGTGCAAACGGCACGATCAGCTTTACAGGACGCGTGGGATACACCTCAGTTTGCGCCAGAGCCACGCTAGCACTTAGGCTCAAGGCCAACACTTGAAAGGCAATGAGAGCACGTCGGATTAGGCAAATCATGTTGGTTCTCGCTTGAGGTTTGATCCTCGAAGTATTGCCTCTGTGCGCACCGGCACGTGATAGGGGAATCCCTATGACGATCAATCTTAATAAGAGTCACTCCGTCATGGTCCGTTTGTTGAACATGAAGTATAAAAACAAACAGGAGGCAATATGAATATAAACAAAACGTTACGCGCACTGCTATTTGCATCTTTCTCCATGACTGCTGCGTCAAGCACCTACGCGCAAACCTTAGACAACTACCCAACACGCCCAGTCACCATCGTTGTACCCTTTCCTCCTGGTGGTGGCACTGATGTAGGCGCACGCTTGGTTGCTCAGAAGCTTTCACTTAAGTGGGGACAGCCGGTGATTGTTGAGAACCGGGGTGGTGCAGCCGGCCGTCTAGGTGCCGATTTGGTTGCCAAGGCTAAGCCTGACGGCTACACGTTGCTCGTCGGTAACGTCGGCACGCAATCTGTGAACCCAGCGCTCTACAAAAAGATGCCGTATGACGCTGATAAGGCCTTCGCTCCGATCGGCATGATTGCCGAATTGCCTTTGGTTATGCTGGTCACACCCTCCCTGCCTTGGCAGAACGTTAAAGACGTTGTCGAAGCGGCTAAAAAAGAGCCGGGCAAAATTACAGTTGCGAGCTCTGGCGCTGGCGGGGCACCGCATTTGGCCGGTGAGATTTTTCAACAGGCTTCTGGTACAAAAATGCTACA
>CAIYWO010000454.1 GCA_903929925.1 uncultured beta proteobacterium
ATGAGCACGGGCTGGACGCCTGAAGCAATTGCCGAGATCGCAGCACCTGCGATGAAGCATCACTTCATGGCGCTTGAGCGCTCACCTGACGCGATTGACTGGGATCCAATCTAATCATGGATTACCAACTCATCAAAAACTGGAAGTTTCCAGAGGTTGACCGGACCTACACAGAAAACGACAGCATTCTCTATGCGCTGGGTATCGGATTTGGTCAAGAGCCCACGAATCCTGACCACTTGAAATACGTCTATGAGCAAGACCTTCAAGCGTTCCCCACTATGTCGGTGGTGCTGGGCTACCCAGGGTTTTGGATGAAAGACCCCAAGGCTGGGATTAATTGGGTCAAGCTTGTGCACGGCGAGCAACGACTGACGATTCATCGTCAGTTGCCCGCTGCCGGTCGAGTCATTGGCCGCACTCGCATCACCCACGTCATTGACAAAGGCGCGGATAAAGGTGCGCTCGTGGTCAGCGAGCGCACTCTGCATGATGCCGAGGGTAATCTTTTGGTGACGCTAGGGTCAACCACCTTTTGCCGTGGCGACGGCGGACTAAGCCACTCCGACGAGAGCCCCGCAGCACTCGACGCAACGCCGGACCGTGCACCTGACATGACCTGTGCGATCCCTACCCTCCCTCAAGCGGCATTGATATATCGTCTGTGTGCGGATAACAATCCCTTGCACGCGGACCCAGCTGTCGCAACCCGTGCTGGCTACCCACGCCCGATTTTGCATGGCCTATGCACGTACGGTGTCGCAGCACGCGCAATTGTCCAAGCTGCCTGCGGCAACGACGCTTCAAAACTTACCGCACTACACACACGCTTCTCGTCCCCCGTGTTTCCTGGAGAAACGCTAGTCTGCGAGATCTGGAAAGACACAGCCGAGTCGGTCCGTTTTAGAGCAAAAGTCGCTGAGCGCGACGTCGTCGTCTTGAGCCATGGTTTTGCCGGGATCAAAGCATGACCCGACGCGCACCTCTAAGTGGAATCCGTGTACTGGATCTATCGCGCGTATTAGCTGGGCCTTGGTGTACGCAAAACCTTGCCGATTTAGGTGCTGATGTCATTAAAGTGGAGAGACCTAAGCTAGGCGATGACACCCGAGCTTGGGGTCCACCTTACTTGAAAGACGAGAATGGCGAGGACACGACCGAAGCGGCGTATTACCTCAGCACCAATCGTAACAAGCGCTCTATTGAAATTGATCTGGCGAGCCCCGAGGGAATCAAACTCGTCAAAGAACTTGCCAAGCACTGCGATATTTTGGTGGAAAATTTCAAAGTTGGAGGCCTTAAGCAGTACGGCCTTGACTATGAAAGCATGAAAGAAGAATTCCCAACGCTTATTTATTGTTCGATTACAGGCTTCGGGCAAACAGGTCCCTACGCAGAGCGCCCCGGCTACGACTTCATGATCCAGGGCATGGGCGGACTCATGAGCATCACAGGCGAGCGAGATGATCTGCCTGGTGGTGGTCCTCAGAAAGCTGGCGTTGCCGTAACTGACATCATTACAGGAATGTATGCGTCGGTTGCGATTCTCGCAGCGATCCAAGAGCGTAACCACAGTGGCCTTGGGCAACATCTCGATATCGCGCTTCTGGATTGCCATATATCGATGTTGGCAAATCAAAACCTAAACTTTATGACTTCGGGTCAAGCGCCAAAACGTGCAGGCAACGCACATCAAAACGTCGTCCCTTATCAGGTTTTTAAGACTTCAGATGGTTTTATGATCGTTGCAGTGGGTAACGACTCACAGTTTCGTTCTTACTGCACCGCGCTTGGCGTGCCAGAATACGGCACGGATCCAAAGTACGCCACCAACCGTTCTCGCATTTTGAATCGCGGTGAACTGATTCCGCTACTAGAAAAAATCATGGTGTCCGGTGAGCGAGACGTTTGGATTGCAAAGCTCGAGGCTGCAGGCGTGCCATGCGGTCCGATCCAGACTATCGATCAGGTCTTTGCACACCCGCAAGTGATCGCCCGAGATATCTGGAAGAATATTCCGCATCCGACAGGAGGTACTGCGCCTACCACCGCAAGCCCAATGCATTTTTCTGCAACACCGATTCAGTACAAACGCTCGGCACCCATGCTGGGCGAACATACGGACGAGATTCTTAAAGAGATTCTTGGAAAAAGCTAATTACGCACGACAAAGCAGTCATTTTTTATAACTAGGAGACACACCATCATGAAAAAACTACTTGTAG
>CAIYWO010000455.1 GCA_903929925.1 uncultured beta proteobacterium
CCTGAAGGACAAAAAGTCCTCGAAGCCATCGCTCAACAAGACAAGAATATTAAGTTTGAGTTTCAGGACTTTGATTGGGGTGGTGATTATTACCGTAAACACGGCGTGATGATGCCTGAGGATGGACTTGATGCGTTGCGCGATAAGGATGCCATCTTGTTTGGGTCTGCAGGTGATCCACATATTCCGGACCACATTACGCTGTGGGGCTTGCGTCTAAAAATCTGCCAAGGCTTCGATCAGTACGCCAACGTTCGCCCTACGCGAATTTTGCCTGGTATCGATGCGCCACTCAAACGCTGCACACCTGAACAGCTTAACTGGATCATCGTGCGCGAAAACTCGGAAGGCGAGTATTCAGGCGTCGGTGGCAGAGCCCATCAAGGCCATCCCATTGAGGTCGCAACCGATGTGAGCATGATGACACGTGCCGGGGTTGAGCGCATCATGCGCTACGCCTTCAAGCTTGCTCAATCGCGTCCGCGTAAGTTGTTGACGGTCGTTACGAAGTCGAATGCGCAACGCCATGCCATGGTGATGTGGGACGAGATCGCGGTTCAAATCGCGAAAGAGTTTCCTGATGTCAAATGGGACAAAGAACTTGTCGATGCAGCGACAGCCCGCATGGTGAACCGCCCCGCCACACTTGACACCATTGTCGCAACCAACCTGCACGCCGACATTTTGAGCGACCTCGCAGCGGCTTTAGCCGGCAGCCTGGGGATTGCACCAACCGGCAATATTGATCCAGAACGTCGCTACCCCTCGATGTTTGAACCCATCCACGGCTCGGCTTTCGACATCATGGGCAAAGGCCTTGCAAATCCGATCGGTACCTTCTGGTCCGTAGTGATGCTGCTCGAGCACCTCGGCGAACAGGCTGCAGCAGATCGGTTGATGCGGGCAATTGAGGCCGTCACAGCCAATCCTCGTCTGCACACGCGCGATCTCGGTGGGCTAGCGACTACGGCGCAAGTCACCGCAGCCGTGTGTGAGCAACTGAAGTAATTAGGCGTACTCATTCGTCTGGAGACACTCCGTGCACGCAAAATACGAACTTCTGGTCCGTGGCAATAGCTTAAGTTTCAAAGGTGGTTTTTTTGGCTTATGTAACGTGGCACTCGTCACGGCCGAAAACGGCACACGTATTTTGTTCGACACAGGTCACTACTGTGTGCGCAAGGGCCTCATCAATGGCCTGAAAGACCGCGGGCTTGCGCCCACGGATATTGATCTTGTTTTTCTGTCGCATCTGCATTTCGATCACTGCCAGAATCTCGATCTCTTCAAAGGTGTTCCTGTTGCAGTCGGAAAAACTGAAATTGAATACGCCCGTCAACCGCATCCAGACGATTTGTTCATCCCCTGGAAAATTCACGACCTCCTCGCAGACTTTGAATTACGGGCATTGCCGCAGCGCGGCATGATTGCGCCAGGGATCGAACACTTTGAAGTCCCCGGGCACACGACTGGCTGTCAAGCCCTGCGTTTTGCACAAGAGGATGGCCGCCGAGTCGTTTTAGCAGGTGATGCCATCAAATACCCAAAAGAGATCCTGGCGCAGGTCGGCGACATGTGCTTTGGCTCGACTGAGGACTCTAAGCGCTCGATTGCAGAAATTTGTGCAAACACTGATATTGTGGTGCCAGGTCACTTCCCGGAGATCTTTCGCCGCAATGGCAACTGGATCTGGGACGAACCGCCGTCAATCGAGCTAATTTTGCGGTAAAGCGCCGGCCGCATTCCGCTATGCGGTCAACTCGTTGCCAGACCCATAGCCGACGCGTTGATGGGGAGCAATTCGTGACATAATTTTGGTGAGACGAATCATCCAAAATTACATTAAAAATGTCTGAGCATACGCAGCAGCAATCCCTCGGCGCCACTCCTTTTGCGGGACTCGTGGTGATCGAACTAGGAAACAGTGTGGCAGCCCCTTTCGCTGGTCAGATTTTCGGCGAACTCGGTGCCCATGTCATCAAAATTGAAAAGTCAGACGGTGACGATGCCCGTAAGTGGGGTCCACCCTTCTGGGAAGGTGCTTCACCCTTTTTTCAATCGCTCAATCGCAACAAGAAATCTGTGGTCTGTGACCTGCGCAACGAAGCAGAGGTCGAAGCACTGCGCCAGTACATCTGTGAGCATGCTGACATCGTGATTCAAAATTTACGTCCTGGACATGTTCAAAAGCTCGGGCTTGATGGCGCCACCCTGCTCGCTCGTCAGCCTCGGCTGATCTATTGCAATCTTGGCGCGTTCGGCAACACCGGGCCACTCAAGGACCGCCCTGGCTACGATCCCTTGATGCAGGCCTTTGGGGGCATCATGAGTACGACGGGCGAACCCGGCAGACCAGCGGTACGCGTGGGCGCTTCAATCGTGGATATGGGCACTGGCATGTGGGCCGTGATTGGCGCACTCACCGCGCTGTTAGAACGCCACACGACGGGTCGCGGCAAAGTTGTTGATGTATCACTTTTTGAAACGGCAACAACTTGGGGTTCTTTGTTGGCGGCACAGTACTTTGCGAGCGGCAAAGTCATGGCAAAGCAAGGCTCCGGTGCCGCAGGAATTGTCCCGTACAAAAGCTATCTGACCAGTGATGGTGAGCTCGTGATTGCTGCCGGCAGCGACGCACTATTTAAAGCACTCGCCAAAACTGTTGGACACCCGGAGTGGAGCGATGATCCGCGCTTTATCGATAACCCCAAACGCGTCGAAAACGAAGTTATGTTGTACGGCATGCTTGATGCGCTGATTGTCGCTAAGCCAACTGCACACTGGATTGCGGAGCTAGAAAAAGCTGGAGTCCCTTGCGCACCCGTTAACAATATCGCTCAAATGGCTGCC
>CAIYWO010000456.1 GCA_903929925.1 uncultured beta proteobacterium
GGTAACTATGGCGTATTGGCCGGAATAGAAGTCATGCAAACGCTTAATGACGCGGGCATTGAGACCGAAGCGCCCCTAGAAGTGATCGTATGGACCAATGAAGAGGGTTCGCGTTTTGTACCTGTCATGATGGGCTCTGGCGCATTTATTGGCGAATTCAAGACCGCAGAGATCTTGGCACAAAAAGATCGAGATGGGACAACGGTTGGTGAAGCTCTCAATGCCATCGGTTACGCCGGCAAGGACGTGATTGACCCAAAGACGTTCGGCGCCTACTTTGAAGCACATATAGAGCAAGGTCCTGTGCTGGAGGCCAATGACATCACAATCGGCGTCGTCACAGGCGCACTAGGGCAACGCTGGTTTGATGTAGTTGTCACGGGTTCAGAAGCGCATGCGGGGCCCACACCAATGGCACTGCGCCAAGACGCGCTGCTCGCCGCCTCGCACATGATCCAGACTGTTAACCAGATTGCACACGACTACGCACCCAATGCACGCGGCACCGTTGGCATGTTAGACAACTACCCCAATTCACGTAACGTCATTCCAGGCACTGTAAAGTTCTCTGTCGACTTCCGCGCAGATACTGACGCGACACTGACCAAAATGGTTGAAGACTTGCACGCACGAGCCAAGGCTATCGCTACGCAGGGCAAAGTCAGTATCGATATCAAACAAGTGGTGTATTTCCCGCCGCAAGCGTTCGCAAGCGAACTCGTCACAGCGGTGCGCAGCGGCGCGAAGACGATCGGGCTATCTGAAATGAATGTGGTGAGTGGCGCCGGTCACGATGCCGTATACATGGCGCGGGTAGCACCAACGGCGATGATTTTCGTGCCGTGCAAAGACGGTATCAGCCACAATGAGATTGAAGATGCTCGACCCGAGCATCTTGAGGCGGGCTGCAACGTACTGTTGCATGCGATGCTGGATCGCGCCCGCCGCTAACTGATCAAGCCAAACGTGACTCGAACGCAGCTCTGATTTTCAGGAGATGCGCAGGGAGTCCGTGCGCCAATTTTTCGAACAGTTCGTCGTGGAGTTTGAACTCTTGCTTCCAGGCGTTCACGTCGATCGAGGTGATCTTTTTGAACTTGTCTGAAGAGAAATCCATTCCCGACCAATCAATATCTTCATAGCGTGGTGTGATACCGAACACATGTTCGTCACCTTTCGCATCGCCCTCGATACGTCCCAGCATCCATTTGAGGACACGGGTGTTATCGCTGAAACCAGGCCAAACAAACTTGCCGTTCTCATCGGTGCGGAACCAGTTCACACAGAAAATCTTTGGAAGCTTTGTACCCGTGCTTTGCAGACGATTACCGAGCGACAACCAGTGCTCGAAGTACTCGGCCATGTTGTAGCCGCAGAAAGGCAGCATCGCAAACGGATCACGGCGCACGACACCTTGCTGGCCAACGGCCGCAGCAGTGGTCTCGGAGCCCATGGTTGCCGCCATGTACACACCTTCAGCCCAGTCACGTGCCTCAGTAACGAGCGGAACCGTGGTTGAACGACGACCACCAAAGATAAACGCATCGATCACAACACCAGCGGGGTTATCCCACTCGGAATCTAAAACGGGGTTCTGCGTGGCAGACACAGTGAAACGCGCGTTAGGATGGGCAGCTTTAACGCCCTTCTCTTTTGCGGACTCTGGTGTCCAGTCGCGTCCCTGCCAGTCGATGCAATGTGCTGGTGGTACCTTTGTCATGCCTTCCCACCACACATCGCCATCATCTGTCAGTGCGACGTTTGTAAAGATTGTGTCTTGCTTGAGCGTCGCCATGCAGTTGAAGTTCGACTGCTCGTTGGTGCCTGGAGCCACACCAAAATAACCCGCCTCAGGATTGATTGCGCGCAAGTTGCCTTGTGCGTCGGGCTTGATCCAAGCAATGTCATCGCCAATCGTCGTAATCTTCCAGCCTTGCTGGGCAAGCCCTGCAGGAGGAATCAACATTGCGAAGTTGGTTTTACCGCACGCTGAAGGGAACGCTGCAGCAACGTGATACTTTTTGCCCCAAGGCGCTTGCACACCCAGAATCAGCATGTGCTCGGCCAGCCAACCGACGGACTTGTCATTGGCCTCGCGACGTCCCATGGTGGACGCGATCCGCAAGGCGAAACATTTTTTACCGAGCAGTGCATTGCCACCGTAACCGGAGCCGTAGGACCAAATCTCGCGGGTCTCGGGGAAATGCACAATATATTTTGTTTCGTTACATGGCCAAACAACGTCTTTCTGGCCTGCAGCCAAAGGCGCGCCAACGGTATGTACGCAAGGCACAAACTCGCCGTCTGTGCCGAGGATGTCATACACCTTCTTGCCCATGCGCGTCATCATGCGCATGTTGACGACCACATACGGTGAGTCAGACAGTTCAATACCGATCTGCGCAATCGGCGAGCCCAAAGGACCCATCGAGAAGGGAATCACGTAGAGTGTGCGACCCTGCATGGCACCTTCAAACAACTCATCAAGCTTGGTGCGCATTTCAGCAGGCGCGATCCAGTTGTTGGTTGGTCCGGCTGCGTTTTTGTCCTGACTGCAAATGAACGTGCGGTCTTCAACGCGTGCAACGTCATCAGGTGACGAACGCGCCAAAAACGAATTGGGGCGCTTGGCAGGGTTCAGCTTCAACAGCATCCCAGACTGGACCATTTCAGCACACAGGCGGTCATACTCTTCCTGGGAGCCATCGCACCAAACAACTTTGGCAGGCTTAACTTTGGCGGCAATGGCGCCAACCCAATCCTTTAAACCTTGGTGACGGACGTATTCAGGAGCGTTCAGTGATAGATTCATATCAATGTTTCAATGTGACGACAGGATTAAGACTCAATAGCCCGCTATCGTAGCACCGTAGACGACCTCGAGGAGCCGATTCCCCGTCAAAATATGTGCGTTTCTGCGTTGCAACATAGTTAGCAATCATTGACGGGATTTAAGAGTCCGTTAGGTACACTATGCGGGAAGTTATTAGCATATTTGTTGTTGCTACCGAGGCCTAAGCAAATCTTTTAAAGGAGTCGTCCGTGTCCAAACCCTCCGCACGATGCGCCGTTGCACCCTTTATGACCGCCCTGGCACTACTTTGTACGTCTTTTTCGGTGCAGGCCCAGCAACCTCTGAGCAAAATTGGCTCATGCCCAAGCGGCTATCACGCCAGCGGCAACTACTGCACCCCCTCCTCGACTTCTGCCAAACCCGCTATAGCTAAAGTCGGCTCTTGTCCGTCTGGGTACCACACCAGCGGCAACTACTGCCTGGCAAGCAGCTCTTCGAGTAAACCCGCCGTCATCAAATCGGGCAGTTGCCCAAGCGGCTACCACACGAGTGGTGCTTATTGTTTGCGGAACTAAACGCGGAACAAGGACCGCACCATAGCCCGCCGCAGCGGAGTATATTTATTCGAAAACAACATTGCGCACCTGACAGCAACAATGGGCCAAAGGGACAACGATATGACACTCCGCTTTAAGAAACTTCACCCCACTTTCATGGCCGAGGTCAGCCCCGTAGACCTAAGAACGGTTCACGACGAGCCAACACTCGCAGCCTTGCGCGCAGCCATGACCGAATTTGGGGTTTTGGTCTTTCATGACCAGCACTTCAGCTACGACGATCAAATAGAGTTCGCGCAACGTATGGACGGAGCGCTCCACAGCAAGACCTCCTCGTCTGTCCTCAGCAAGAACCGCTTCGGCAATGAAGCCCTGACGGATATTTCGAACGTTGGGCAAGATGGCAATATTCTTGAGGCGGCAGACCGCCGAAGGATGAATGGCATCAGCAACAGAATCTGGCACACCGATGCCTCGTTCGAGGATCCTTCAGGTCGCTACTCGATGCTCTATGCGCGCAATATCCCGCCTGTGCGAGCCGATACCGAGTTTGCGGATATGCGTGCAGCGTACGAGGCGTTAGACACAGACACTAAGAAAGCGATCGAAGATCTTCACGTCTATCATTCGATTGTTTATTCGCGCCACACGATGGGCTTTGATTTTTCAGCCGAAGAAAGCGCAAAGCTACCTGGCGCAACCCACCCGTTGGTCAGACAAATCGAAGGCTCCAATCGCAAGGCGCTTTATTTGGCCTCGCATGCGGCGCATGTCACCGAGTGGCCCGTCCCAGAGGGTCGCTTATTGCTCAAGGACTTGATCGAGCATGCAACCAGACGAGAGTTTTTAAACAGCCACGAGTGGTCACTAGGCGACTTGGTCATTTGGGACAATCGCACCACGATGCATCGGGCACGCCCCTTCGATGACAAGGCCTACAAGCGTGAGCTCACACGAGTCACCACGCTTGACTTGCCTAGGGCTACGTCCCAACCTTAAAACCGGACTGCATCTTGCGCAGCAGTGCGATCACGCTCTGCGCAACGATTCGGCCAGTTTTTGGGTTTTCTGAAGGAATGTTTTCCATCGTCATTGTGAACTTTGCAGAATCCGAATCCACGACGATGGTGTGCGTGTTGCGTACAACGCCCGGGTCAGCCCAAATCTCAAGCAAGGTTTTTTCTGGACCAATGCCCGACAGAGCAAGAGCCACAACCACGTTGAGGTTTGCTGGAAAGCCTTTGGCAGCATCCCGTGCATTACCCTCGAACACCTTCTTCGCTTCAGTTAGGCCCTCGATACTGATGTTATTTTCGATTAGGTGAGGCGCACCTGCCAACCCATTTGGTGGCTTGCGTGTGACCATACGCACTGTATGAATCGTGCCCTCGGCTGCAGCGATCATGGCGTCTAAGCCGATCAATGCACCCGTTGGAACATGAATCACACCGCCTTGCGTTTTGGCTGCCTCGATCAGTTCGGGATGAAACAGTAGCGCTCCGACCGACAACACCACGACTTGCTTTTTGGCCTGCAGAAAAGGCGTAACGATTTCGGGCAACAACGCAGCGGGCGCACATTCGATCACCAAATCCGCCTCGGGCTCGAGCTGCCCAATCGTCAGTACTTTGACTGGGTGTGTCAGTGTAGAAACAAAGCTAGCCGCTTTTACGTGATCCTTGGCTGAGACAGCTGTCAGGACCACACCCGGCACTTTACCGGCGGCTAGACTCTTTGCGATTGACTTACCAATAGCACCCAGACCCGCGATCGCGACACGCAAAGGCTTCGAGGCTTGTGTTTGAGACATAGATTTACAACCTAAAGAAAAAATGAAATTAGAAATTTTTACGCAAACAACTTA
>CAIYWO010000457.1 GCA_903929925.1 uncultured beta proteobacterium
AAACATTGTTGCCCACCATGGGCTTTTTTCCGGTCACTTGGCATACACGTGCCATGGCTACACCTATTGTTTGTTCGACCCTGTTTGGTCAGATTTTTACATCAAGTCTGACATTCTAATACGAAACGGGGGTTTAAATCAAACCGCTCGGACGGTTTTTCTTGCGAGGGCACCGAGCAAGCACGCCATGGAGGTGCATCCCCCCATGATCAGCGCCAAAGGCAACGGGCCAGGCGCAGTGAGGAGGCTGACTGTCATGCCGGCCAGAGCCCCACAAGAGATCGTGATTGTACCCATCATGGCCGAGGCAGAGCCCAACTGGCGCCCCTGGTCCGAAAGTGCCATGGCAGCCGAATTTGGACCTACAAAGCCCTGGCTGAACATAAAACACATCATGCAACCCATTATGGCGGGCAGGGTGGCCAAGCCTAGCAGCGTAAGCGAGAGGGCGGCGACGCCGGCCGCCATCATCAGGGCGAGTGCCCAGGGCAGTAATTTATCGGGACGGTGACGCTTTAGTAAGCGGGCGCTAACTTGCGAGCCCAAAATCAAACTGCAGGCGTTGAGGCCGAAGAGGAACCCATACGTTTGGGGGCTCACCCCAAAATGTTCAATAAATAATCTGGGTGAGGCAACGATGTAGCCGAACAGTGTTGCAGACCCCATGCCGCCCGAGAAGGCGAACGCCGCAAAGCGCTTATGGCGCAGCAATCCAGCATAGGTTCGCAAAATATTGCCCCAACTAAGCATTATTTTATTTTGAGGCGGAAGGCTTTCGGTCATTACCTTCCAAACCGTCAGCAGCAACACGAGTCCAATTCCGGTGATGACCGCAAAGATGCCTCTCCATCCTGCAAGAGCCAGGACTTGGGAGCCTAGGATTGGTGCCAAGATGGGGGCGACCCCCATAACCAGCATCAACATGGATAGCGCACGTGCAGCTTCTTGAGTGTTGTAGTGATCGCGCACGACTGCGCGTGAAATCACCATCCCGGCCGCTCCACCCATGGCTTGGGCTACTCGGCTGATCGTTAGAAATTCGACACTCGGGGCAAAGGCACAGGCCGCCGAGGCGAGGATGTAGAGCACGAGCGCGCCATATAGCGGAGGTTTACGGCCAAAGCGATCTGCCAAGGACCATAAATTAGCTGAGCACTCGCCATCCCGATCAAGTAGGCGGCGAGGGTGCGCTCGACTTCATTGCTTGTTGTGGAGAGCCCCCGGGCGATTTCCGGGAAGGCTGGCAAATACATGTCGATAGAGATCGGGCCAATCGCAGTGAGTGCGCCCATCAAAATCAGCCAGCCGGGTAACCCCATCGCAGCGAGCTTCAAGCGGCAAGTGCCGTGGGTATTTGTACGTCGCGGGCCGCTTCTGCTGCGATTTCAAAAGATCTTAGGCGCGCCTTGTGGTCAAAAATTTGTCCGGCCATGATGAGCTCATCCGCACCCGTTTTCTCGACTAAGGCCTGCAGTCCGCGTCTGACTGTTTCTGGGGAACCAACAACAGAACAGGACAGCTGCTCAGAGACAGACGCTTTTTCGTAGGGCGTCCAAAAGCTCTCGATGTCGTCAATAGGCGGAGGCAATTGACCACGTGTGTTGCGTCGCATGCGCGTTGCATGTTGTTGGTGCGTCGTAAACAAATAACGCGCTTCTTCATCCGTGTCGGCAGCAACGATATTGACGCCGATGCCCGCATGGGGCTTCGCTTGTTGCGACGACGGTTTAAACAAGCTCTTGTAGGCGTGTAAAGCCTGCATCAACGCTTCGGGCGCAAAGTGCGAGGCGAAGGCATAAGGCAAGCCAAAGTGCGCAGCGACTTGTGCGCCGTAGGTGCTTGAACCCAGAATCCAGATCGGTACATGCAAGCCTGCACCAGGAATAGCTTTTACCGCCTGTCCTGGCTGTACGTCGTCAAAGTAAAACTGCAGTTCCTGCACGTCTTGCGGAAACTGGTCTGACGTGCTTTGGAGGTCGCGGCGTAACGCGCGCGCAGTCATCTGATCTGTGCCGGGTGCGCGACCCAAGCCAAGCTCAATACGGCCAGGAAAAAGTGAGGCGAGGGTTCCAAACTGCTCTGCTATCACCAGTGGCGCATGGTTCGGTAGCATGATCCCGCCAGAGCCGATGCGAATTTTTGAGGTTCCGGCTGCGACATAGCAAAGT
>CAIYWO010000458.1 GCA_903929925.1 uncultured beta proteobacterium
AAGTTATGGGTACCGGCAGAATCAATGCCCACGACGTCTGAGAGACCCGCGTCATTGATAAGGTGGCGAAAAACGCCTTCAGCACTGGGCGACCGGCAGATATTGCCCATGCATACGAAGAGGACTTTTGTCATGATGGTGCGTATTGTGAGGGAAAACCCGTAACATGTCTAGAGTTTTTTTGCTTAATCACAAGAAAGAAATCAGCATAAGATTATTTAATAAATATATTTATTATCAATAACTTAATAAACTTTTATGATGTAATTTATAGATACAAAGGCTTAGCGACCTCACAAATTTTATTGAAATATTTCAACTTTATGCACCGCAACATTGCAAAACGGACACATTTAAGCACCAGAAAGTAGCACTCGCTCCTTCAATACTCTGAGAGCATCCCGAGCAGCCGCCGCCTGCTCAAACTCGAGATTCCGTGCATGATCCAACATCAGTTTTTCTAGTCGCTTGAACTCTTTTGCGAGTGCTTTTTCATCACCCAACAAAGACAAATCCACCTCTTGATCGGGCTGGTCCCGGAACGCAGGTGCAACGATGCCATCGATCAGTTCGCGCACTGCCTTGCGCACACTACGCGCTTGAATGCCGTGCTCAGTATTGAACGCGATCTGCTTATTTCGGCGACGCTCAGTTTCACCCATCGCACGTTTCATCGAGTCCGTCATACGGTCCGCATACAAAATTGCACGGCCATTCAGGTTGCGTGCTGCACGACCGATGGTTTGAATCAAGCTGCGGTCCGACCGTAAAAATCCCTCTTTATCTGCATCGAGGATGGTCACAAGTGACACCTCGGGGATGTCCAGTCCTTCGCGTAGCAGGTTGATGCCGACCAACACATCAAACGCACCGAGTCTCAGATCCCGGATAATTTCTACCCGCTCAACCGTATCAATATCAGAATGCAAATAACGGACTTTGATACCGTGCTCGGCAAGATAGTCCGTCAAATCCTCCGCCATCCGTTTGGTCAGCGTTGTCACCAGCACACGCTCTTGCACAGCGACACGCAACTTAATTTCACCCAGCAAGTCATCGACCTGTGTGCGCGCAGGTCGAACCTCGACGATGGGGTCAACCAAACCAGTTGGCCGAACAACTTGCTCGACCACGTTATCGGTATGTGCCTGTTCGTAGTTACCTGGCGTGGCGGAGACGAAAACACACTGTCGCATCCGCGCTTCAAACTCTTCCATTTTGAGGGGTCGGTTATCCATCGCCGAAGGCAAGCGAAAGCCGTACGTGACGAGCGTCTCTTTGCGCGCGCGGTCGCCGCGATACATACCGCCTAACTGTCCGATCGTCACATGACTTTCATCGATGAACATGAGCGCATCGCTCGGTAGATAATCGATCAAAGTAGGAGGAGGATCACCCGGCGCCGCACCCGACAAATGTCGGGAATAATTTTCAATCCCTTTACAGAAACCGAGCTCCGCAAGCATCTCTAAATCAAAACGCGTGCGCTGCTCAATACGCTGCGCCTCAACGAGGTGACCGGAGTCGACGAAAAATTTAACGCGCTCGCGCAACTCTTGTTTGATCGTTTCAATTGCACGCAATACCGTGTCACGTGGTGTAACGTAATGCGAGCCCGGGTATACCGTAAAGCGCGGGACTTTCTGTCTGACACGCCCCGTTAAGGGATCAAAAAGTTCAAGACTCTCGACCTCGTCATCAAACAACGAGAGTCGCACCGCGAGCTCTGCACTTTCAGCCGGGAAGATGTCGATCGTTTCTCCACGGGCACGGAAGGTACCGCGCGTAAATTCTGTGTCGTTGCGCTCATACTGCATCGCCACCAAACGTGCCAATACTTCTCGACGGGCGATCCGATCGCCCGTGCGCAGAATCAAGACCATCGCGTGATAGTCAGACGGGTTACCAATACCGTAAATACAGGAAACCGTACCCACAATGACCGTATCGCGCCTTTCAAGCAAACTCTTGGTCGCTGACAAACGCATCTGCTCAATGTGCTCGTTAATCGAAGAGTCTTTTTCAATGAATAAATCGCGGGTCGGGACGTAGGCTTCCGGTTGGTAATAGTCGTAATAAGACACGAAATACTCGACGGCATTGCGCGGGAAAAACTCCCGCATCTCTGCGTACAGCTGTGCGGCTAAGGTCTTGTTCGGTGCTAGTACCACCGCAGGCCTACCCAGGCGCGCGATGATGTTGGCCATCGTGAAGGTTTTGCCCGACCCCGTTACCCCGAGCAAGGTCTGTGACATCAAGCCATCCCGGATGCCCTGCTCTAACAGGTCAATTGCCCGTGGTTGGTCCCCTGCAGGCGGATAAGGCTGATACAACTGAAAAGGACTATCCGGATACGAAACAAACTTTCCGGCCTCATTGCCCGTCGAAATCGTTGCATGTGGCACCACGCCTAGGCTCGCGACTTCATGGGCGACCGCTGCCGGCAATGCGGACGATGGCGGCAAGGACGTCAGCGAATCGGGCGTTGGGTCGTGCGGATCCGATGCTGTCAGATCATTGACTGGGGATACTGCGGGTTTCTTGGTCGAGGCCATGCTAGACTTATTCGGGTTAGCCCTTGGATTTGGGCCGAACCGTACATTATGTTCCGTCTAATCCAAAGCGTCCACTCGAATTACAAACTCGGCTACTTTTCTTCTTCTTTGTCCCTTTTCTGACTGACCAACATTGACCATGAGCACCCTATTCCAATCCGTAGAACTCGCCCCACGTGATCCTATCCTGGGCCTGAACGAGCAGTTCAATGCCGATCCGCGCAGCACCAAGGTCAACCTTGGCGTGGGTGTGTACTACGACGATAACGGAAAGATTCCTCTGCTTTCGGCAGTGCACAAGGCGGAGGTCGCACGCGTAGAAGCGGCGGCGGCCCGTGGCTATTTGCCAATCGAGGGAATCGCTGGCTACAACAAAGGCGCGCAAGAGCTGGTGCTGGGCAAGAACTCGTCCCTCATCGCTGCGGGTCGGGTACTGACGATGCAAGCGCTAGGTGGCACAGGCGCACTGAAAATCGGTGCGGACTTCATCAAGCAACTTGTCCCCAATGCCAAAGTCGCCATCAGCGATCCAAGCTGGGAAAACCATCGCGCGCTGTTTGAACGCGCGGGCTTTGAGGTTGTGAACTACCCTTATTACGATGCAGCTACACACGGTCTGAACTTCAAAGGCATGTTGGATGGACTGCGTAGTCTCCCGCAGAAGAGTGTGGTGGTGCTGCACGCTTGCTGTCACAACCCGACTGGCGTGGATCTGACTGTTGAACAATGGCGCGAAGTTGCCCAAGTCGTCAAAGCTTCGAACCTCATTCCTTTCCTGGACATCGCCTACCAAGGTTTCGGCGATGGTCTCGAAGCCGATGCCTCGGCAGTCCGGCTATTTGCGGACTTGGACATGACCATGTTCATCAGCTCGTCGTTCTCAAAATCCTTCTCGCTGTATGGCGAGCGCGTTGGTGCGTTGACCATCGTGACCGGCAGCCAGGATGAGTCGAGTCGTGTCTTAAGCCAGGTTAAACGTGTTATCCGCACAAACTACTCGAACCCCCCGACACATGGTGGGACGATCGTCTCGACGGTATTGAACAGCCCTGAACTCTTTGCCTTGTGGGACCAAGAGTTGGCTGGCATGCGCGACCGTATCCGGCTGATGCGCAAACAGTTAGTTGAGAAGCTGACCCAGTACGGCGTTAAAGAGGACTGTAGCTACGTCATGAAACAGCGCGGTATGTTTTCGTTTTCTGGCATGACAGCCCCCCAGGTTGAGCGCCTGCGCGCAGAACACGGGATTTACGCCGTCAGTACGGGGCGCATCTGCGTGGCCGCATTGAACAGCAAAAATATCGACACTGTTGCCAAAGCCATGGCTGAGGTAATGAAGGTCTGACCGCTGAATACCAAGCCTTACACGCGGTCGTTATCCCCTTAAAACAGCCTTCCTCACGGAAGGCTGTTTTTTTATACAGATTTATTTGCAACTTGATTATTTTTAGTGCAAAATGATGCTGTATATATAAACAGCGCTGTACGCATTGACAGCAAAACCTACCCACTACGCTCAAACAGGCCTAACGATGTCCATCAAATTGACCGACCGGCAGCAACAAATTCTGGATCTGATCCGCGAAGCCGTAGTGAACACAGGTTTTCCTCCCACCAGAGCTGAAATTGCCCAGACCTTAGGTTTTAAGTCAGCGAATGCGGCAGAAGATCACTTGCGTGCACTCGCACGCAAAGGCGTGATTGAGCTCACCGCCGGCGCCTCGCGTGGCATACGCTTGACCGAAGCGGCCGCTGATTTTTATGGTGATACCGAGATCGATCCCGAGCGCGTCCGTTCGCAATCCACTGAGCACGCCGCACCGGCGCCACTACCAGGTATGGGTCAGGTGATCCTACCCCTCGTCGGACGCGTGGCTGCAGGCTTCCCAATACTCGCGACTGAAAACATCGAAAGAGAGATTCAGGTCGATCCCAATATGTTTGCGCAAACCCCAGACTATCTTCTTAAAGTCAGAGGTCTGAGTATGCGTGACATTGGGATTCTTGACGGTGATCTACTCGCAGTCAAAAAAACCAATGTTGCGCGTAACGGTCAGATCGTTGTTGCACGCATCGATGACGAAGTCACGGTAAAGCGCTTGAATCAAAAGGGAGCGCGCATTGAGCTGTTACCCGAGAACACTGACTTTGAGCCAATCATCGTCACCGCTGACCAAGACTTCTCTATCGAAGGCATTGCTCTGGGGTTAATTCGCAGCACTCCGCTGCAATAACGCGGGTCCACAGCAGGCTAGGACTCACGCCAGCGCTCAAGCGCTCGTCGATCGCGCTTTGTTGGGCGACCTTCGATGTTCTGTGATGGTTCAACGTAGTATTTACGTCGCTCTGCTGCCGTCTGCCGCGCCAGCATGCTCTCAGGTGTTTCTTCGTACAAAAGACGCGCAAGTGTCGCTGCGCGTCGTGTCTCAGAAATGCCTCGGACAAACAACTCCACATGCTCTTGCTCTCGATGAATCTTGAGCTTGTCGCCAACCTTGATTAAACGAGCAGGTTTCGCACGATCATCGCCTACATGTACTCGTCCCGCCTCGATTGCCGAGGCGGCAATCGTGCGGGACTTGTAAAAACGCGCGGCCCACAACCACTTATCAAGCCGCACACTATCGACGAACACTTGCACTTAGTGTTTGATCACCGGATCCGTCGCAGTGCCTGTGGGCTTAGCCACAACATCCTGCGCAACCGGCGCTTCCTCGGGCAAGGGTTTGGTTGGGCTCGACAAAGCAACTTCCAGCACTTTATCAATCCAACGAACAGGCACGATCTCCAGATGGTTCTTAACGTTATCAGGAATCTCAGCGAGATCCTTAACGTTCTCTTCCGGAATCAATACCGTCTTGATGCCGCCACGATGCGCGGCCAACAGTTTCTCTTTGAGGCCACCAATCGCTAACACTTCACCGCGAAGCGTGATTTCGCCGGTCATCGCAACATCGGCACGCACAGGAATATGCGTGAGCGCAGAAACGATTGCCGTCGTAATCGCAATACCAGCAGACGGACCGTCTTTCGGTGTCGCACCCTCTGGGAAGTGGACGTGAATATCACGTTTCTCAAATATCGAATCTGTGATGCCGAGACGTGCTGCACGCGCACGCACAACACTTCGTGCTGCCTCGACCGACTCCTTCATCACATCGCCAATTGAGCCAGTACGCTGGATCACACCCTTACCAGGCATGTCGGCAACTTCAATCGTCAACAGGTCGCCACCGACTTCTGTCCAGGCCAAACCTGTCACCTGACCGATCTGATTTTCCTTTTCGGCCATACCAAAGTTGTAGCGACGCACGCCGAGGTAGTCACTCAAGTTCTCGGACGTGACGACCACTTGTGGAATCACGGCATTAGACTTGGCAGCCTTGTTTGCCTCGGATTCTGCCAACAGTTTCTTCACAACCTTTCGACAGATTTTTCCGACATCACGCTCAAGCGAACGCACACCAGCCTCGCGTGTGTAATAGCGCACAATGTCACGCATCGCTGATTCGTCGACCTTCAACTCTTCAGGCTTAACGCCATTGTTCTTCATGACCTTGGGCAACAAGTGCTCTTTCGCGATGTGAATCTTTTCATCCTCGGTGTAACCCGAAAGACGAATCACTTCCATACGGTCAAGCAACGCAGCCGGGATGTTCAAGGTGTTACTTGTCGCCACGAACATGACATCCGACAAATCAAAATCAACTTCTACGTAATGATCTTGAAAGGTGTGATTCTGTTCCGGATCCAGTACCTCTAGCAAGGCCGACGCAGGATCTCCACGGAAATCCATACCAAGCTTATCGATCTCATCAAGAAGGAACAAGGGATTGCGCACAGCAACCTTGGACATGTTCTGCAAAATCTTACCGGGCATTGATCCGATGTACGTACGACGGTGACCACGGATCTCAGCCTCGTCACGCACACCGCCCAAAGCCATACGAATGAACTTGCGATTCGTTGCCTTAGCAATTGACTGGCCGAGCGAAGTCTTACCCACGCCTGGAGGGCCTACCAAACAGAGGATAGGTGCCTTCACCTTATCCACCCGTTGCTGCACCGCTAGATATTCAAGGATGCGCTCTTTAACTTTATCCAAGCCATAGTGATCGGCATCCAACACGCTTTCAGCGTTGGGAATGGAGTTATTGACTTTGCTCTTTTTGCGCCAGGGCAAACCGATCACGGTGTCGATGTAATTACGCACCACAGTCGCTTCAGCCGACATGGGGGACATGAGCTTCAGTTTCTTGAGCTCACCATCCACCTTCTTGCGAGCATCTTTAGGCAAATGCGCTGCTTGAATTTTCTTTTCAAGCTCTTCGATATCTGCGCCCTCTTCGCCCTCACCTAACTCCTTCTGAATCGCCTTGACCTGCTCGTTCAGATAGTAGTCACGCTGGCTTTTTTCCATCTGTTTTTTGACACGCCCGCGGATACGCTTCTCGACCTGCAAGATATCAATTTCGGTCTCGAGCTGGCTCAGCAACGCTTCGAGACGCTCGGAGGTCGAGATGATCTCGAGCATTTTTTGTTTTTGCTCAAGCTTAAGCGGCAAGTGCGCGGCGATCGTATCGGCCAAACGCCCGGCATCGTCGATGCCGGCGAGTGAGGTCAGAATTTCTGGAGGAATTTTCTTGTTCAGTTTGACGTACTGCTCAAACTGACTAACGATCGCGCGGCGCAACGCTTCGATTTCAGCGCCCATCGTCACATCAGGTGTAATCGGCACTAACTCAGACGTAAAGTGTGTCTCTACATCTTGTATCTCGGTGACCCGGGCACGCTGCGCGCCCTCGACCAATACCTTGACCGTCCCGTCAGGCAATTTGAGCATTTGCAAGATGGTTGCCACACAGCCGATCTCGTAAACATCTTCCGGTGTGGGGTCATCTTTCCCGGCAGACTTCTGGGCAGCAAGCATGATGCTCTTGCCGGCTTCCATCGCGGCCTCGAGCGCACGAATCGAGCGCGGACGACCCACGAACAGTGGGATCACCATATGGGGGAACACCACCACATCGCGCAAAGGCAATAGAGGCAAACTAATTGCTTCAGCAGGCAGGATCTGATTTCCAGACATAGCGACATCCTAAGAAAAACTCGATAAACCCGAACTGATTCATCGACACTTCAATCGCAATTCTGCGAATAGACTTGTTATATGGACAATAGCCGAAATTTCAAGATTCGGCCTCCAGAATGAACGAAAGCCCCTAAAAAGGGGCTGAAAACCAGAGTGACTATAAGGTCTAGTTTTGTTCAGGCTGCAGCGTCTCGGACATTGCCAGTTTTTGGAGCGGCTTGTTGATCGGTTTCATCCGCGTAGACCAACAAGGGTTTGCCCTGCCCGTCTATTGCAGCTTCATCGAGAACGACACGCTTGATGTTGCCTTGTGTTGGCAGTTCGTACATGGTGTCCAACAAGGCAGATTCAAGGATCGAGCGCAAACCGCGCGCACCGGTCTTACGCTTAATCGCTTTACGGGCAATCGCATGCAAGGCACCTGGTCGGATTTCAAGCTCGGCACCTTCCATAGCGAACAGTTTTTGAAACTGCTTAACCACAGCATTCTTTGGTTCGGTCAAAATTTGAATCAACGTCTCTTCATCGAGCTCTTGCAAGGTTGCCACAACTGGCAAGCGACCGACAAGTTCAGGAATCAGACCGAACTTCACTAAATCTTCTGGCTCAACATCCAGGAATGTATCGCCGGCTGACTGTTCGATCTTGGAGTCGATCGAGGCACCAAAACCGATACCTGAACGCTCAGTGCGATTACGGATGACTTTCTCAAGTCCATCAAACGCGCCACCCACGATAAAGAGGATGTTCGTCGTATCGACCTGGACAAAATCTTGATTCGGGTGCTTACGACCCCCTTGCGGTGGCACTGAGGCAACCGTACCTTCGATCAATTTCAGCAGTGCCTGCTGCACACCCTCACCCGACACGTCACGGGTAATGGATGGATTGTCTGCTTTGCGTGAAATCTTATCGATCTCGTCGATGTAGACAATCGCGCGTTGGGCTTTTTCTACTTCGTAATTGCAATTTTGAAGTAGTTTTTGAATGATGTTCTCAACGTCCTCACCGACATAGCCCGCCTCTGTCAGGGTGGTGGCATCTGCCATGACAAAAGGTACATTGAGCTGTCTTGCGAGGGTCTGCGCAAGCAGTGTCTTGCCTGAACCAGTAGGTCCGATCAACAGGATGTTACTTTTTGAAAGCTCAACGTCGTCGCCCTTCACTTCCCCATGGCGTAACCGCTTGTAGTGGTTATAGACCGCAACCGCAAGGACGCGCTTAGGCGTTGTCTGCCCGATGACATACTGGTCAAGAAAAGCTTTGATTTCAGCTGGCGTTGGCAGGTCTGTACGGATCGACTCGCGCGCCTGAGCCTGGGCTTCTTCACGAATGATGTCGTTGCACAGGTCAATACACTCATCACACACGAATACGGACGGGCCGGCGATCAGCTTACGGACTTCGTGTTGGCTCTTGTTACAAAATGAGCAGTACAAAGTCTTTGTCGGGGCTGATCCTTTCTTATCTGTCATAGCGATCCATTACAGGTTTAGTCCGTGCGCGATCTTTATACTGGATCTGCGCGCGAAGTCAGGACCTTGTCAATTAGTCCATACGTTACTGCATCTGCGGCCGACATGAAATTATCGCGTTCAGTATCGATTCCGATGCGCTCAACAGACTGGCCCGTGTTTTCGGCAAGCATCTGATTCAGACGCTCACGCAGATCAAGGATCTCACGCGCCTGAATTTGAATATCCGAGGCTTGGCCTTGTGCGCCACCCGATGGCTGGTGGATCATGATGCGCGAATTAGGCAAGGAGAAACGTTTGCCCTTCGTGCCAGCGGCAAGAAGGAATGCACCCATACTCGCTGCAAGACCCGTGCAAAGCGTCGAGACCTCAGGCTTGATAAAGCGCATCGTGTCGTAAATCGCCATGCCGGCGTAAACCGACCCGCCAGGTGAGTTGATATAGAGCGCAACGTCTTTGTCGGGGTTCTCGGACTCAAGAAACAACAATTGAGCCACAACCAAGTTTGCCGACTGGTCGTTGACCGGGCCAACTAAAAAAATCACACGCTCTTTAAGCAGGCGGGAGTAAATGTCAAAGGCGCGCTCTCCGCGCCCCGACTGCTCAATCACCATTGGAATGTATCCAAGTCCGGTTGGTGTCACAGAGGACCCACCGTGCATGGATGCATAGAAGTCGGTAAAACGTTCCATTTAGGCCGTTCCCATGATTTGATCAAAAGGTACTTGCTCGTCTTCAACCTGCGCTTTTGCCAAGGCGTGCTGCACGACATTATCTTCTAGCACAATGCCTTCAACTTCGGCGCGGCGAGCACGATCTGACAGATAGTAGCTGACGACTTCAGCGGGCTTTTCATAGTTGCCGGCAAACTCTTCGATGCGGGCACGAACCTGCTCTGGCTTGGCTTGCAATTGCGCTTGCTGAACAAGCTCCGACACCAGAAGCCCCAAACGCACACGACGCTCCGCCTCAGCAGTAAATGCATCAGCAGGGATCGGCATTTTGTCGGCATTTGGGACGCCGCGCTGGGTCAGCTCAGCGCGTGCGGCTTGCACGCGAGACTGACATTCGCTGTCGACCAAGGCTTTAGGAACATCGAAACTCACAGCGCCGATGAGTGCATCCATCACGCTCGTTTTTGTGCGAGCCAAGGTGCGCGCTTTGACTTCGCGTTCAATGTTGCCACGGATATCGGCGAGCAATTTCTCGACATCACCCTCTGGCTGACCGAGTGATTTTGCAAACTCTGCGTCAATCACGGGCAGAACTGGCTCGGCGACTTCTTTGACGTTGATCGTGAACTCGGCAGTCTTGCCTGCTACGTCTTTGCCACCGTAATCGGCTGGGAATGCCAAGGGGAATACTTTCGATTCGCCGGCTTTCATGCCGCGCGCAGCTGCTTCAAACTCAGGCAACATACGTCCCTGACCCAAAACGAAAGGAAAAGCGTCAGCCTTGCCACCTTCGAAGGGTACGCCATCAATCGTACCTGCAAAGTCCAGCGTCACGCGGTCATCGTCCTGTGCAGCACGGCCATCGCGGGCGGCGTACTCAGCACGCTGTTTGCGCAAGATATCGACGGTGCGTTGCACTTCTGCTTCGCCAACCGTTGTAACGGCGCGCTTGATCTTCAAACCAGACAGATCTGGCACTGTTACGGCAGGATAAACCTCAAACGTCGCGAAGAATGCCAAGGTGCCTTCTGGCGTACCTTCAGTCTTTGGCTCGAGCTTCGGTGCACCCGCTATGCGCAGACCCGCTGCTTCGATTGCTTTTTCAAACGCCTGACCAACTTTATCGTTAATCGCGTCGTAGCGAATGCCAGGGGCGTGCGTACGCTCCAACATTGCCATCGGCACTTTGCCGGGGCGAAAACCAGGTGCCTTCGCGGTGCGCGCGGCGCGCTTGAGTTCAGCTTGAACAGCTGTTTCAACGTCGGCCAACAAGACCGAAAGTTCTAGGCGGCGCTCGAGGCCGGAGAGGGTTTCAACCACAGGTTGCATGAAAATCTACCAAACAAAGAGGACGGATAGCGCA
>CAIYWO010000459.1 GCA_903929925.1 uncultured beta proteobacterium
CCAGCCGATAAACTTCATGACCGTGTAGACGCGCTCAGCGCGCAACTTGCAAGCATGGCACCGATCGCCTTAGTCGGCATCAAGAAGCACCTGAATCTAATCGCCCGAGGCGAGCTCGACGACGCTGCGATTCGAGCAGCGGTATTACATTCAGAGCAGTCTCAAGATATGAAAGAAGGCGCGCGTGCTTGGAAAGAAAAACGCAACGCCAATTTCACTGGCTCTTAATTTTCAATAGACGGAACCACCCTAATCATGCTCAGATTACTCGCTACTTTTTTACTGTTGTTGATTGTCGCTCCTATTCATGCACAGCCCCTTAACCCAGTTTGGATCGGTCGCTGGCAGGCTGGAGACAACACTTTGATTGTGACTTCAAAAAATATCATCAATCAGGGAAAAATTTGTCGTTGGGTGAATAAAGCACCGACAAACTTTGAAGGCTGTATCGCGCACTATGCAGCGAGCGTGAAAAAAAGTGAAATGCTTGGCCTCTTAACATCCATGCAAACAGGCATAAAAGAACAAGCATCCAATATGGATGCTGCTGCAAGAGCCAGCGCAACGAAGACACTACAAGCCTTAAAGCTACAACTCGATAAGCTCAGTGACGATACATTCAGAACCATCGTCACTTCAGACGCCGACTACCAAGGCTCTGGAGACTGCGGTGCCTACTACATCATGGACAAGGGCGTTCCCTATATCGTGCGTCAGTGCGAATCAGCTGGCGCCGAATTCGCATTAACGGTTGACCCCATGCAACGTGCGACTGCCCCAGCAGCCCTCAATGCAATCGATGGACGTTGGCATAGCCCGCAATGGAAGTATGGTTACGAGTTGAAAGATGGCGTTGGCACAGCAACCGCCACTAACAGTGCAAAGTTCAAAGTCGGTGATGAAATTATTTATCTGAGCGTCAAGGGTAAAAACACTTTTGAAGGTGAGCAAATCTATCAGAACGGAAAATTCAATCCCATTACCGTTACCCTTCTTCCCGATGGACGATTACAGTTCAAGGGTGAAAAAAATATTTCCTGGACTATGACACGACAATGAGCACTGTAATGACTACAAAACCTAAAGTTGCACTTATTAGTACGGGCGGAACGATCACGTCTGTGAGCACCGTTGGCGAGCTCGATGTCTTTGAATACAGCTCAACTGGAATTCGGCTTGATGCGAATCAGATGTTGGAAAAATTCCATCACTGTCAAACTATTGCTGATGTCATTGCAGTCCCGTTCGACACACTGCTTTCAACAGCGGTGAGCTTTCCGGAATGGAGGCGGTTGGCGCAGACGATTATGGATTTGCAAACACAACATCCAGATCTTTCTGGCGTTGTCATTCTGCACGGCACATCTTCCATGGAAGAAACCGCCTATGCCTTGAGCCTGACATTGAAGACGGACTTGCCAGTCGTTCTGACGGGCTCTCAAAGACCTGCTAGCGCGTTATCGTCCGATGCGGGATTCAATATATTCAATGCAGTGCGTATAGCGAGTACCCCCGAGGCGCGAGAAATGGGAGTCATGATTGCACTCAATGACGAGATTCATGCTGCACGCGAAGTCACAAAAAGCTCTAACGGCAGACTTCAGACTTTCGTGTCGCACGACTTTGGAGTGCTTGGGCACGCAGATGGAGATAGGGTTGTGTTCTATCGCAAACCCACGCGGCGACACAACCCCGATACGGAATTCGATATCCTTAAGATGTCTGTTTTCCCACGGGTGGATATCGCGTATAGCTACGCGGGTGACGATGGCACCGCGATCAACGCCTTTGTACAAGCCGGCGCCAAAGGTATCGTCGCAGCAGCTTTTGCGCCCGGCCTACTCACCCCACAAGAGGATATTGCGATGCGTGCTGCAGTCAAAGCAGGTGCACGCGTTGTGATCTCCTCTCGTGCAGGGTCGGGTCGCACCTTTGCGCCAACGAAATCTAAGGAGGCTGGCTACTTGCAAGCCGATAACCTTAACCCTCAAAAAGCGCGCGTACTCCTTGGAATGGCGTTGGCTGTGACACAAGACCCACTGCAGTTGCAGCGGATTTTTGACCAGTACTAAACCAGCACTAAGAGAGGCGGCGTCTAGCTCAGCGCCGCCTCAATAAGTTGTCGGGCAATACTGACTGGGTCTGGAAGCAATGGCAACGCGTCCCGCGAAAACCAATCAGCCGCTTCGATCTCTGATGGATCTGGCGTGATCGTACCCCCTGCATAGTCTGCGAAATAGGCAATCATCAGCGAATTCGGAAATGGCCACGGCTGGCTCTTGAAGTAACGAAGGTTCGTGATTTCAATGCCAACCTCTTCACGCACTTCACGCACGGCGCATTGTTCGAGCGTTTCGCCAGGCTCTACGAAACCTGCTAGCGCACTAAATACACCTGGCTTGAAGTGCGGACTACGCGCGAGTAATAAGTCATTCCCACGCTCAACGAGCACCATGACTGCAGGCGATATTCTTGGGTACGCAGTCAAACGACAGGCGGGACACTCCATCGCAAATTCGGTGGTTTTCATCACCGTTGGGGTGCCGCAGTGCCCACAGAACTGATGGTTCTTTTGCCAATCTATCATCTGCGTTGCACGACCAGCAAGCGCGAACGCCTCCGCGCCCTCAGAGCCGAAGATGCTTCGAACAGGTCGCAATTCCCCTACAAAATGTCTGGGAATTTCGTCTGTGTCGATTGCATAGCAAGGTTTGCCCTGCCACTCACCAATCAACAGAGAATGTTGTGGCGCACCAAAATCTGATGCACGTGCCAGGGGAAATATGATTCCCGCGTCACTATCAGTTGATATAAAAACCTGATTACCATGTCGGACAATCCAATAGGTTAAGTCGCTCATTAGGGCTCTCAAAATAAACAATGCTCGCTAAGCCTCATCAGAGTCTTAGATTAGGATTCCGTGTATTGTATTCTTAAGGGCACAAGGAACAACGCTTAAAGTCGCCTTACCAAGGCTGACGCTAGCTCATAGGCAACCATGAATGCACCGCTGACAAGCACAACGCAGGCAGCTCTAGCAAAAGTAACGCTAGAGGACAAATATACCCAGCCTGCGGGGCGCGCCTTCATGAGTGGAGTGCAGGCCCTGGTCAGGTTGCCAATGCTGCAGCAAGTCCGTGACGCGTCGGTCGGCGTCAGCACAGCGGGATTCATCAGCGGCTACCGCGGCAGTCCACTTGGCGGCTACGATCAAGCCCTTTGGGCAGCAAAGAAACACTTAGCCAAACATAATGTTGTTTTCCAACCCGGCGTGAACGAAGAGCTCGCAGCTACGGCCATTTGGGGGACACAACAGCTAGACCTCTTTCCAGACAAAAAGAAACACGACGGCGTATTTGGCATTTGGTATGGCAAAGGTCCAGGAGTTGACCGCTGCTCAGACGTGTTCAAACACGCAAACATGGCTGGCACCGCTAAGTTTGGCGGCGTCATTGCAATTGCGGGCGACGATCACGCAGCAAAGAGCTCGACAGCGGCTCACCAAAGCGATCATATTTTTCAAGCCTGTGGTTTTCCAGTTTTTTTCCCAAGCGATGTCCAGGGAATTCTGGATATGGGCGTACATGCGTTCGCGCTGAGCCGTTTCTCCGGTCTTTGGACGGGGATGAAAACTATCCAAGAGGTTGTGGAGTCAAGCACCAGCGTTGACGTCTCTCATGACCGCGTCAAGATCGTGATGCCTGAGGACTTCGACTTACCTGCGGGCGGACTTCACATACGTTGGCCTGATACTCCGCTCGAGCAAGAGGCGCGGATGATGGAATACAAGTGGTACGCCGCTTTAGCCTACATCCGTGCAAATCAGCTCAACAAAACTACCGTCAAAGGCCCGAACGACCGCATCGGGATCATTGCAAGCGGTAAAGCCTACCGCGACACTTGCCAGGCGCTATTTGATCTTGGCTTGGACAGTGCAGTATGCCAACGAGTCGGGATTCGGTTGCATCAGGTCAACGTGGTTTGGCCACTTGAACCTAGCAGCACTCGGGAATTCGCTTTAGGCTTGAAGGAAATCATTGTCGTCGAAGAGAAACGACAGCTTATCGAGTACCAAATTAAGGAAGAGTTATACAACTGGCGGCCAGATGTTCGGCCAGACGTTTTAGGCAAATTTGATCAGGCACCAGGCGATCATACCGGCGGAGAATGGTCGCTCAGCAATCCAGCCGGAAAGTGGTTGTTACGCGCCAAGGCGGATCTTAGCCCATCGCTCATTGCACAAGCCATCGCACACCGACTCGACCAGCACACACTGCCTGAAGATGTGCGTGCTCGCATTCAAACACGACTTGCGATCATTCGAGCCAAGCGCGAGTCACTATTACAGATCGACACACAAGCTGGCGAACGCCCACCTTGGTTCTGCAGCGGATGTCCGCACAACACCAGTACGCGAGTGCCTGAGGGTAGTCGAGCTCTGGCTGGCATTGGCTGCCACTACATGGTCGTCTGGATGAATCGTGACACGGTCACCTTCACACAGATGGGTGGCGAAGGCGTACCCTGGGTGGGCCAATCGCCTTTCATCAACGAAGACCACATTTTCGCCAACATAGGTGATGGTACATGGTTCCATAGTGGATCCTTGGCGATCCGTCAGGCGATCGCTGCTGGTGTCAATATCACCTACAAGATCCTGTACAACGATGCAGTTGCGATGACCGGTGGTCAGCAAGTTGGCGAGCGCCCAGAGGGACTGTCGGTTTCACAAATCGTCAAAAGCTCTGTCGCTGAGGGCGCAGCGCGCGTGGTCGTGGTGACGGATGATGTTGGTCGTTACGAAAACATAACGCTCGAAGCAAATGTTGAAGTTTTTCATCGCGACGAACTCGACCGCATACAGCGCGAATTACGTGAAGTGCGCGGCACCTCCATCATCGTTTATGACCAAACATGTGCGACCGAGAAACGTCGACGCCGCAAGTCAGGCAAACTAGAAAACCCAAAACGAGTCGTGGTCATTAATGAGCTTGTGTGTGAAGGATGTGGCGATTGTTCAAGCAAGAGCAACTGCCTATCCGTTGAGCCGCTTGAAACAGAGTTCGGACGTAAGCGACAGATCAATCACAGCAGTTGCAACAAGGACGAGTCTTGTTTGAATGGATTTTGTCCGAGCTTCGTCGTGTTAGAGAACGCGGTGCCGCGCAAGCGAACACCACAATCAATCGGCTCGAAAAACGATCAGTCGCTCTTTAAAGATCTACCAGAACCTAAGCTCCCGAATTGTGCCGAGCCCTACCGCATCGTCGTGGCAGGTGTGGGTGGGACTGGCGTCATCACGATTGGGCAGCTCCTAGGCATGGCTGCGCACATAGAAGGCAAAGGAATTATTACGCAAGACTCAGGCGGCCTTGCGCAAAAGGGGGGCGCAACCTGGAGCCACGTTCAGATCGCAACAAGTGCCGCCACGCTGAGTGCGACTAAAGTCGATATTGCGCAAGCACATCTTATCCTTGCCTGCGACGGCATTGTGGCGGCAAGCAACGCGACGTTGACTTATATGCATGCGGGTCAAACCAACGTCGCCCTAAACACACATGCAACGCCAACTGCAGGTTTTGTTCAAAGTCCAGACTGGAAATCACCCAATCATGCATGTACCACCGCAATCGAACAAACAGTTGGAGCAGAACATCTCGCTAGCCTCAATACCAGCGCTCTTGCTCTAGCAAAACTAGGCGACTCAATTTATGCCAATCCAATGTTATTGGGCTTTGCATGGCAAAAGGGATGGATCCCTCTCTCGAGAGAATCTCTACAACAGGCGTTAGTGCTCAACAATGTGCAAGTCGAGCGAAATTTACAGGCCTTTGATTGGGGTCGCGTCGCGGCACTTGGTCGTCTCGACAATTCACTATCGCTTCAGGAGACGACAGTTAATTTCGTTCCTCGCAAGCGCCTTGAAGACTTGATTGCGACCCGCGAGACGTTTCTCACACAGTATCAAAATGAAACATACGCGAAATCGTATACCCATTTTGTTTCGAGAGTTATTGAGACCGAACAACAGCTTGGATCAGGCAGACGCTTATCGACAGCCGTTGCGCGTTATCTCTTTAAGTTGATGGCCTACAAAGACGAGTATGAGGTAGCACGCCTCCATACCGAGACTGCATTTGCGGATAATCTGCGCCAGCAATACGAACCTGGCTTTCAAATCGCACACCATCTTGCCCCCCCTTTGTTCTCAAAGAAAAACGCCAAAGGTGAGCTGATAAAACGTCGATTTGGTCCTTGGATCAGACCAGTCTTTCGAGGTGTTGCAAAATTAAAGTTCCTGCGCGGAACCGCGTTTGACCTGTTTGGTCGCAGCGACGAGCGGCGCCAGGAGCGGGCTGCCATCGAAGCTTACAAAGAAACGATCCTAGAGTTGCTCAATTCTTTGCGCGAAGACAACATCGATCTGGCTGTGGAGATTGCCGCCCTGCCAGAGAACATTCGCGGGTATGGTCACGTTAAAGCACGCCATGTTGCAAGCGTGCAAGCAAAACAAACCGACTTACTTGCACGCTGGCGTGGGTAGTTCAGCGCAGTCCTACATCGTCTCTGCGAACAACTCACGGCCAATCAACATGCGTCGGATTTCGCTGGTGCCTGCGCCGATCTCATAGAGCTTTGCGTCACGCCAGAGGCGACCGACTGGATACTCGTTGGTATAGCCATTTCCACCAAGCAGTTGAATCGACTCGCCTGCCATCCAAGTCGCTTTTTCAGCGCAATACAGGATGACGCCCGCCGCGTCTTTACGCACGCTGCGTTGATGCCCTCCACCCTGCGCGTCTAAGCGGTCAAGTGTGCGTCCCACCGCATAACAATATGCCCGGCAAGCAGAGTAAGTCGAATACATGTCTGCGAGTTTGCCTTGAATCAGCTGAAACTCTCCGATAGATTGTCCGAACTGCTTGCGCTCATGCACGTAGGGTAAAACGACATCCAGACAAGCACCCATGATGCCAAGTGGACCAGCGGCCAGCACCGCGCGTTCATAGTCCAAGCCGCTCATGAGTACCTGCACCCCACCGTCAAGCGCGCCTAGTATGTTCTGTTCAGGTACAAACACATCCTGAAAAACGAGCTCACCCGTGTGAGAGCCACGCATACCAAGCTTATCGAGTTTCTGTGCAATAGAGAACCCAGGCATCTCCTTATCGACTAAAAAGGCCGTAATCCCACGGGCGCGCTTATCTGGATCAGTTTTCGCATAGACCACCAGCGTCTGCGCATCGGGTCCGTTGGTAATCCACATCTTGTGCCCGTTCAGACGATAGCCACCCGCTACCGCTGTCGCACGCAGAGACATATTCACAACGTCCGAGCCTGCACCAACCTCACTCATTGCCAAGGCGCCAACATGTTCACCCGAAATCAGAGCCGGCAGAAGTCGCGCGCGTTGCTCGGGTGTGCCATTACGAGTGATTTGATTGACACAGAGATTAGAGTGCGCGCCGTACGATAAGCCCACCGATGCGCTCGCACGTGAAATTTCTTCCATCACAATCATGTGCGCCAAATAGCCCATCTCTGCGCCGCCATACTCGGCGCTCGCCGTGACACCCAAGAGTCCCATCGCACCCATCTTGCGCCACAGGTCCATCGGAAACGCATCTGAGCGATCGATCTCTGCAGCTCTTGGCGCGATCTCATTACGCGCAAAGTCTCGAACAGCGTCACGTAACGCTATGAGATCATCAGACAAACCACAATCCAGTTCGATTGACATCGTCATTCTCTACTTTTTATTCCACGGTTCAGAGGGTCTTAGATTTATACTGCATTCTGAGATGACAAAGCGTATGTCTCTACAGAGTACGGCCCAACGCCTTAAAAAATAACTCAGATTGTAGGCGCTCGCCAATGGTCTGCGCCCCGACATGCGCGGCAAGTCTCGGATCAACGGGTGCTAGCGGCAGACCCGTAGACATCGCCAGCACCTGCATCATGCAGGCGCGCTCAAGAAAATATAAATCATCGTAGGCGTAATCCATGCGTTCAGCGCAGACCACCACGCCATGATTACCTAAAAACACAACGTCTGCGCCTTGCATGGCATTGGCGATACGCTCGCCCTCCTGCGCATCCAACGCCAGACCGTTATAGTTTTTATCCACCGCAATACGCCCATGAAAACGCATCGCATTCTGAGATAAGGTCGTATCCAACACTCTTCGCTCAGTTAGAGTCAGTGCTGTCGCATAAGGCATATGAGTATGCAGGACACAGGCCTTACCGGCGATCTGATGCACAGCAGCATGAATAAACATCGCCGTGGGTTCTACCGGATGACGACCCGCGAGCGCTGCTCCCTGTGTATCGACCATCACAATATCGTCGGCCTGGACCTCACTCCATAACAAACCACGCGGATTCAACAGGAAGCGGCCACTTTGATCGGGAAGCTCGACGCTGAAGTGATTGCATACGCCTTCCGATAAACCATGAAAGGCTGCCGCCCTTAACGCTAACGCCAAGTCCTCTCGCAGTTGACGAACTGACGGGCTGTCAAAATCGGCTTTGTGCTTTGTATTAGACATTCAAGGCTCCTAATCCTAATTTGTATACGCTTGCTGCAAGGCGCGCTCGATACGGTCGAAGGCGACAGTTGTTCTTGGAACTTTAAAGGAAAACCAACTACGCACGTCCTCTTCAAGCGCAAGACCATGCATATAGTTATAAATCGCTTTTTTTAAACCCACTCCTAGCGCCGCATGGTCTACACCCGTCGGGTCAATAAAACCGACATCGTTTTTTGCAAAACTAACCGGCGGTAGCGGCTTAAGAGTCACGCCATATTCGGCTGGGTTTTTGCCAACAGGTGAATGCACCGTTGCCGTAAACCGATGGAAAAAACCACTTTGAATACAACCGTTCATAAAGAGTTGTCGCACGAGCTCAAGCGCATCAACAGTGTCTTGTACGGTCTGTGTTGGGAATCCGTACATGAGATAGGCATGCACCAGAATCCCTGCATCACTGAGCGCGCGTGTTACACGCGCTACCTGATCGACCGACACCCCTTTTTGCATCAGTTTCAATAGACGATCAGAGGCGACTTCAAGCCCGCCCGACACCGCGATACAACCACTGCGAGCCATAAGCTCACTCAGCTCAGGCGTGAAGGTCTTCTCAAAACGAATGTTTCCCCACCACGAAATCCCAACATCACGCGCAATCAGCTCAGTTGCTAGAGATTTCAAGGCCTTGGGAGGAGCAGCTTCGTCAACAAAATGAAAACCTGTTTGTCCGGTTTCAGATACGATTGCTTGCACCCGATCCACCAACAAGCTCGCCGAGGCGGTCTCATAGCGACTGATGTAGTCTAGGCTCACGTCACAGAAGCTACATTTCTTCCAGTAGCAACCGTGTGCCACGGTCAACTTATTCCAGCGCCCATCGCTCCAGAGCCGATGCATGGGATTGAGCATATCGAGCAGAGACAGATAATCCCCTAAAGGCAATCCGTCCCAGGTGGGTGTTCCAACTTCTTCAAAAGGGACGTCGGGCTCGACCATATTGATATAGCGAACAGTTCCGCTCTCTTGGTCCCTTAAATAGGTGCGCACGAGGCGCTGACTCGAACGCTTACCAGCCAGATACTCCAACAGATTAAGCAACGGTCGTTCCCCCGAATCCAGGGTAACGAAATCAAAGAAATCAAAAATTCTTGGGTCCGAGAGTTCTCGTAACTCGGTATTGACGAACCCACCACCCAACACAATAGTGATGTCGGGGTTTACAGACTTAATCGCCTGCGCAATCCGAAAAGCTGCATACACTGTGCCGGGGAACGGCACCGATAAAAGCACAATCGTTGGTGTGTGACGTGTGATGGCCGATAGCGTTAACACGCGCAATGTTTCGTCGACAAGGTTCGCTGGTGCCATCAAAGCACTGGCCAGCGCATCAAAAGTTGGCTGACTCGCCGCAAGCGCTTCGCCGTATCGCACAAACTCAAATCGGCTATCAATCGACTCTCGTACTACGTCAGAGAGATCATTGAGATAGAGCGTCGCCAGATGTTTGGCGCGATCCTGCATACCCAGCGCACCAAATGCCCAACCAAGAGGATCACCGCCCTCCTCGTCCACATAGGCATCTAAGCTTGCAAAACGAGGCCCCTCGGGAAGGTATTGCCGACTGACGATACGATGGGCTAGGGTCGCATCCCGTCCTTGCAAGAACGCTATCACGCGGTCAATCGTAGACAGGTAGCGTGGCAGCTCACTCACAAAAAATGCAGACGCGGGACGCGAGCGATCTGACTTCTTAATTGCTGGTATGCGTGCAGCAACCTGTCCGAGTCCGTCTTGTGAAAAAATCTTCAAGACCAGCTGCAGAGCGAGATCTTCCTGCAACGCAACGACGCCGCGCGACCTTAGAAACCCCGTCAGATAAGCTGTCGAGGGGTAAGGTGTATTGAGCTGCGTCATCGGAGGTATGACAGACAGCACGCGGACCGCTGGCGAATTCAAAGGAAAAACTCCCTACTTGGATAGCAGGGAGTGTACCAATACCGGCTCAACCGTTCGCTTTCACATATCGCACGATGTCTGCATGGGTGGCAAACCAGACATCAGAGTGTTGCTGAATATGACGAATCAGAGCGTCCAATATCCACACGCGCGAGCGATAGCCAATGATATGCGGATGCATCGTCAACTGAAATAAGCCGCCTTCAGCATATGCAGCATCAAACTCGCGCTTAAAAATATCAAAGACATCGGTCGGCGGTGTGTAAGGCCTGAGTGCTGCAAAACGATTCATGTTGAAGTAAACCGCGTCGTCACGAATCCACTCTACCGGCAACTCCACGACACCTGTCGGCTTCTCAGCCATCAACAACTCATAGCAATCCACATCGGCCATGAGGGAACTGTCATAAATCAAACCCAGTTCTTTCGCTAGTCTGAGGGTATTCGGACTAAAGTCCCACGACGGCGTGCGCATTCCCACTGGCTCAACACCGGTGATTTTCTTGAGCACCTCAAAGCTGCGTTGCATCAGATCACGTTCAGCATCGATGGGCAGGACTGAATTTCGCTCGTGAATCCAGCCATGGATACCGATCTCATGTCCCTGCGCAGCCAGATTTCTTTGCTCGTCGGGATACAGCATCGCAGTCACTGCGGGCACATAAAAGCTTGCAGGCACGTTGTGACGCTTGAGGATCTCAACAATACGCGGCACACCTTGGCGATTCCCATATTGACCTTGAGACAGCTTACCTGGCGAGTCTCCACCCTCACGAAGCTCGTTGGTTTCGTGATCCGAATCAAACGATAGGGCAACCGCACAACGCGCACCACCGGGCCAAGTCGTTGGGCGCAGACTGCGCCCTGCGCGAACACGGTTCACGATCTCGCGCCAGTGGCTCTCTGGCCACTGCCAAGGCTCTAAGGGCTTCTCGCTCATTTAGATGCCTCTTCAGGAAGGCTCTTGGCAATCGCAATCGCCTCTTGTGCTTCTCGCGCGACAAACTTGGCAAACTCTGCAGGTGGCGTACCCACCCCGTACAGTCCTTGAGCCTCGAACTGTTTGATCACTTCAGGATCTTTGATCGCTTGCTGAACCGCGTCATAAATCTTATCGACAATCGGCTTAGGCGCTCCGGCTGGCAACCACAAGCCGAACCAGTTCACCACATCAAAGTTTGGAATACCGGCCTCTTGCATCGTCGGTACGTTAGGCAAACCTTTCCAGCGTGTGTTGCCGGTTAGGGCCAATGCGCGCAGTTTGCCAGCCTCAACGTGTTTGATTGCAATCTGGGTTCCGACAAAGAACATGTCCACGCGCCCACTGAGTAAATCACTCATGACCTCGGCAACTCCCTTATAGGGCACCATCAGGATGTCTGTCTGCGTCTTGGCCTTGAACACCTCTGCTGGTATGTGGCTCGCAGTACCTAAGCCGGCACTGGCGTAGCTCAGCTTACCAGGGCTCTTTTTGGCTAAGGCGACGAGCTCAGAAACGTTATTCGCGGGCAAACTGGTGGGAATCACCAACGCTTGCCCATAGTTTTGAGCAACGAGTGACACGTGCGTGAAGTCCTTTACAGGGTCATACGCAACGTTTTTATGAAACGGTGGAATATTCACATGTGACGCGGTTGTAAAAAGCCACGAATAGCCATCCGCTGGAACCTTAGCTAAATAAGCCGTACCAACCAAGCCGCCCGCCCCAGGCTTATTTTCAACAATAATTGACTGACCCAGCACGCTGGACATTTTGGGACTGATGATACGCATAATTAAGTCTGGCGGACCGCCCGGAGGCGATGGGACCACCACGCGAATGGGCTTGGAGGGAAAGCTTGCATCGGCCTTGGCCGAACCTGCTGTTTGCGCCGCAGTACCAAGCGCCGCACAAGCTAACAAGGTTCCAAAAACGGCTCGAGAGAACAATTTGTTTTGCATAGTTACCTCAATTATTTGTGTTGGATCCGTTATTAAGCGATCGTCACGGTACGACGCTCGGTAGAAGACTTAATAATTGCCTCAAGCACCTTCGCATTACGCACCGCATCACCCTGGGGTGTCACTAACGCTTTATTTTGAGCAATCGCTTTCGCAAAATCCTCAAGCTCAAGTCGCTCTGTGCTGACCGCATCGTACTTATGTGTGACAGGCTTTTGCTTGTTCGTCACGTTCGTCTTGTCAATCATGCACGTCGTAAGATCCCACGTGTGCAAATGCTCGACATCACCGACTTGTACCCAGCCATTCGATCCAAATATCTGCATTCTCCAGGTCTCAGCTGTTGCAATCACTGTACCCAAGTATGCGGTGGCACCACTCTTAAAACCTAACAACATCGATGTCGTATCGTCCGAACCGAAATCCTGAGCAAGGCGGAAGCTCTTTGCCGTCACCTCAGTGATGGGGCCAGCCAAATACATCATGGCATCGATCACATGCACACCCCGACCAGTCATCCCACCTGCAGGTGACTCGTCACCCGCATGACGCCAGTGTCCCTTTGGAAACCTGTAAGCACTCGGACCACAAAAGTTACCTTCGATGTGCAGAATCTTACCGAGACGCCCGTCTTCAATCATGCGACGCACTTCTTGTAAGGCGGGCTGAAATCGCCAGTTGTAGCCAACACCGAGCACGATGTTGTTCGCCTGCGCGGCGTGAGCAGCAGCCAAGGCACTCTCACTATCCAGTGCCAGAGGTTTCTCACAGAACACATGTTTGCCAGCACGCGCTGCTTGCTCGATTTGCGCAGTGTGCATCGAATGGGGCGTAGCTAAAACAACCGCGTCGATCGAGGCATCCGCAAGAATCTGCTCATAGCTATCCACTAAAGCAATGCCGTGTTGCTTGGCAAAGTCTTCCGCCTTGGCGCGAGTACGCGTTGCGCCAGCAACAAACGTAATGTCTTGGCTCTTGCCTTGCACACTACGCACAAGATTTTGTCCCCAAGTACCCATACCAATAATTGCTGCTCGAATCATTACCTTTCCCTTGTTTTATGAATAACTACTCTTTATTTAACAAACAACTCAAGAGTGTTTTGCCAAAAACTTCATCAAATGATCAACACACAAGTCAGGATAACCATCACATATATTATGTGCAGCCGTATCAACCCGAACTAACTCAGAGCCCTTGATGCGCTTCTGCATTTCTTCATACGCATTGGCATGCCCGATCGACTCACGCCCAGCCGCTACGATGAGCGTTGGACACTTAATCGCAGATAGTTCCTCCATGAAGTCATGGGTGCACATGTGCAAGACAAACCGTGCGATAAACGCAGGGTCATTAGACCCCGCTTGGTCGATGAACCAAGCGACGAGTTGCGGATCTGCCGTTTCATCGAAGCGCTCATAAATCGTATCTGCCAAAAACTTCTTAAGTCCTATTTCCTTAATTTTAGGAATCCATGTGGGCGCATGGCTATTTTTCAGGCCAGGCGTTGCCCCAAACAACGAGAGCGTCTTGACCAAGGCAGGATGCTGCAACGCTAACTGCTGGGCAACATAACCACCGGCTGAATTGCCCACAATGTGCGCCTTCGGACAGTCTATGCGCTGCATCAGTTCAGCAACATCCGATACCAGATGATTTAAAGAAAAATCATCAGTCACAGCCGGGGCAGCAGATGCACCGTGTCCGCGCAAATCCAATCGTACGACTCGGTATTCAGCGCTTAAGCGCGGCATCCAACTAAACCAGCGTCTTGAATTCCCCATCGCCGCATGCAGCAAGACGACGGTTTGTGGCTTCGTCCACGGACGTGTGAAGTCGTCAATGTAATACTCAAGTTCAAGACCGTCTTTCGTCTTCATGCGCATTGCATGATCTCCTAAGGCATTAGTTAATATTTATCTTCGCGGCAGTGATGATTTTTTTCCATTTCGCGATCTCGCTGGCTATCAGCTTTCCTGCTTGGTCAGCAGTGCCACCGGCTACGGTGTAGCCCAAATCCGCAACTCTTTTTTGAATGGCAGGATCTTTCATTGCCTGGTTAAACGCATCGTTCAATTTTTTAGTGACGTCCGCGGGAAGACCGGCTGGACCGAGCAAGGTCCACTGTGAACTGCTGTCGACTCCCTCTAAACCGGCTTGCGCAAAGGTAGGAACATTCGGGACTGCCGGATTACGCTCGCTACCGGTGATTGCAAGCGCTTTCAGACGCCCTGCTTCCATCGGTGCACGGGCCGAACTAATTCCGGTAAATGTCAGAGGTACCGTACCCGCCATGACAGCCGATAGCGCCTCTCCTGTGCCCTTATACGGTGCATGCGCGATATTGACGCCGGCCACCAAGTTGAACAACTCGCCGGCTAAGTGCGTCGACGCGCCATTGCCACCTGAGCCATAAAACAGACTACCCGGCTTCTCTTTTGCCAGCTTGATGAGTTCTTGCAAGTTATTTGCAGGCAGCGAAGGGTGCGCAACGAGAATGACTGGGCCAGAGGCCAAGTGGATGACCGGTACGAAATCCTTCTCCGTGTCATACGGCAGTTTGCGCAATCCAGGATTCACAACGATGGATGAGTCCACTGCTAGCAACGTATAACCATCGGGCGCGGCTTGGGCCACCATCTGGGTCCCGATAATGCTTGAGCCACCCGGCTTGTTATCCACCACTACAGGTTGACCAAGGATCTCTGTTAATTTGGGCACCATAATCCGGACCAAGATATCAGTTCCGCCGCCGGGTGCGAAAGGGATCACAATCCGAATCGATTTGGTTGGCCACGTCTGCGCCGCGGCTGATCCGCTGATTATGCTTCCAAGCAAAACACAGCTTGCCACCAAACACCTTAGCGATATCTTCATGCTTTCTCCAAAACGTTACGTTAGACAATTGTCTTCACTCTCTAGGGTAACTAACAAGCCATGCTTTTGCTAGTTATCACGAACGGCAGGTCCACACTCTTTTGCCGCAACCCCTAAACATCTTTTATGTTTTGCTTTGACTGCTCGGGGCGGCGCAGTGATAGACTTCAACGCAGCAGGAGACTCCACATGACAAAAATTATCGATGCCCAAGTCCACGCCTATGAACACGACCACCCCGGTCGACCCTGGGCGGCCGTACTACACGGCCCAGACTCTGTAACAGGCGATGACATGGTCGCCGCCATGGACGCCGTTGGCGTCGACGCGGCGATTCTCGTATCCGTTTTTACGATGTACAAGTTCGACTCAAGCTACGCAGAGCAAGTCTATCGCGCGCATCCAAAACGGTTTCGTCTGATCAAGCCGGTTGATCCAACGGATCCTGGCGTTAACGAAACGATCGACGACTGGGTGAAGACCCCCGGCACGGTCGCTATTCGCATCATGTTGAACCGTGGTGTATCCGAAGATGCGGCAGATCCAGGCATCAACCGAGTGCTCGCTGGAGCCGCGCGTCACAATATTCCGGTGAACTTACTATGTTGGGGCAGACTTGACCAAGTCAAGCAACTGGCGGCACGCAACCCGGACACACGTATTGTGGTGGATCACGTAGGGCTCCAACAGCCTTATGAACCGCCACCACTTGAGACTCCTTTCGGCGAGCTCGCAAAAGTCTTATCCCTTGCAGAGCACCCTAACGTTGCGATCAAAATTACCGGCGCGTGTACGCTCTCGCAAAAAGCCTATCCCTACCCCGATATTTGGGATCCCCTCGCGCGTTTTTTTGATGCTTACAGCTTTGAGCGCTGCATGTGGGGCACCGACTGGACCCGTGCGGTTAAGGTCTTAACCTATAAGGAAGGAGTCGATGCCTTCAAGCTCACAGACCGGTTGTCGGCGAGTGAGCGCGAAACACTGATGGGCGGCTCTCTTCAAAAAATCTATCGGTGTAATTTTGAAAGCTGACACACCGCATGAAGCGCTGTATGAATAACAAGGGTGAGTCAATGAATAAAAAACCTCAAGGTTTTGATCTCCTGATTAAAGATGCGATCTTTATCACAGCCGACCCAAAAGAGCCGCTGATTAGAGATGGCTATCTGGGGGTAACTGACGGAAAAATTACTTACCTC